>NZ_SMKB01000141.1:0-18913 GCF_004348575.1 Actinomadura sp. 7K534 | reverse complement strand
AGGTGTGTATAAGAGACAGCCGCCGTCCCGTACGGGCCCGGGACCCGCCGTCCACAAGGAAGGACCCCATGCACGCATCACTTCAGCCGGGCCTGGCCGCACGACTGGACTACACCGTCCCGGCCGAACGCACCGTCCCGCACCTACTGCCCGAATCCGACCACTTCGCCGCCATGCCCGCCGTCCTGGCCACCGGCTACCTGGTCGGCATCGTCGAATGGACCTGCATGCGTGCCATTCACGGCCACCTGGAAGACCACGAGCAGACTCTGGGCGTCCACGTCGACCTCAGCCACCAAGCCCCCACACCACCCGGCAGCACCCTGACCGTCCACGCCGAACTCACCGCCGTCGACGGCAGACAACTCACCTTCACCATCAACGCCCACGACGACGCCGCCACCGTCTGCCAGGGAACCCACCGCCGCGCCGTCATCAACACCGAACGCTTTCACGCACGACTCCGCACCCGAACCACCGCACCCACGAGCTGACCGTGCGATCGCGGAGGTCCTGAAAGCGTTCAGGCCGAGCGAAAGCGGGACAGCGGCGACGATGACGGGGCGACGGGGTCACCGGTGCCCATGCCCCAATCGCACGACAGTGATGAAACGATCAAGGCCCAGTATCGGGGATCATGTCCCTGACCTGGGCCTTTGCGGTGAGCGGGTGACGGGAATCGAATCCGCGCTGTCAGCTTGGGAATGGTTCCGACCACGCCTGCTGGCACCCCTGACCTGGCGTAGCGCCGTACCGCGAGTGACCGTGACTGCCGGTTCTTGATCCACTTAAGCGTCACTGGCGGGTCTTGTCGGCCTCTGGATCATGGAAATCCGAGCGATACCGACGAGTACAGAATGGCACACGAAATCGAAGGGCCTATCGGCGCCTTCAAACCGGCTACGCGGGTTCGATTTCCGTTGCCCGCTCCCGCCGAGAAGGCCCAGGTAGGAGCCCCGTTCCCCTACCTGGGCCTCGCTTTTCGCCAAGGCGTCCTTGCCCGTTGCCTGATCGTTTCGGCTGCCTTGTCGCTGTTGTCACCCTGGGGAGGGTCGGAGGCCGTCTTCGGGGGGATTGGAGACGGCCTCCTCATGCGGGCCGGGGGCGCGGTCGCTTCGTCGGGGCCTGGTATGTGTGGGGACGGTTGTGGTGCTCAGATCCAGTGGATTGAGGATGCCTGGTTGTTCAGGCCGCCGTGATCCATCATCGAGGGATTCTGGCCGACGGGTGTGGTGTACGTTCCGGCGCCGTTCTCGTGCTCGAAGTGCCTGACCTGGCAGCCGTTGTAGCCCTTGAACGACGAGATCCGGTCGTTCCAGGAGTCACCGAGGTTGTTCTTCATCCATTCCACCGAGCCGTCGCTGTCGCAGCCGGAGGTGCCCGTGTACGTGTTGCTGCCCGCGGTGGTCTGGTAGTAGTTCCAGTCGTACTCGATGGAGAGTGTGACCGTCGCCAGCGGCGCGGCGGTGGACGCGGCCTGTCTGCCGGCGGCGTTGATCCGCTGTTCGAACGACCGGCTGGCGACGGCCGCCGCCGGGCTCTGCGGTGCGTCGGTGATCTGGCCGCCCGTGGCGGCGGAGATCGCCTGGGGGAAGGTGTCATAGCACCGCATCTGCCCGGTCGCGACGTTGGTGACGCAGTGATCGTTGTCCGCCGGAGCCGTGTCGGCTGAGGCGGCGGACGCCGTGGCGAGGAGTCCTCCGCCGGCCATCGCCGTGGCCAGCGTTCCCACCGCGATGGCGCGCTTGGAGCGTCCGGACATGCTGGTCTGCATGATCGCTTCTCCGTTCCCTAATGCGGCACGCCCGGTCAGGCACGCCTGGAAAGCAAGGGAACCGCCCACGTGCTTCACATCTGCTTCAGAACGGTGTCTCGCACAGCCGGCACATGTCGACGGCGTTCTCGTGCTCCCACACGACGCAGTTCGCACCCGTCCGCCTTCTCAGCGTGCGGCGGGTGATCGAGGCGCCGCTGACCGCCGAGCACCTCGCGGCACGGACACGGCCGGGTCACACCAACGGTCCATTGGTCGGGAAACACCACGAGGCGAGTGAGGTTCCCTTCTCGGGACCTGTTGTGCCGGACGGAATGAGCCGTTATGCGTCCGGGATTCGGTCAGGTGAGATCGGCTCTGCGGTTCTGCTCGATGACGGTCACGTCCGGGTCGAGGCGAACACGCTCGATGTCAGCGGGACTCAATCGGGTGGCGACGGTGGCGATGAACTCGTAGACATCGTCGACCTCGAGCCCCGGTCTTGCGGCGACGGCGATGGGATCGGCAGCCTGGCGGACGCCGATGAGGAACTCCCCCTCGGTTGCCGGGAAATAGGGAGCCGGTCCGGCGAAGGTGCAACCGGTTCCCATCGAGATAGGCGTCAGTTCGCCTTCCTGCTGGTAGCCGTCCGGCAGGATCACTAGCGCGTCCCCGCTGGGAACGGACCGCGCACCAGCCTTGTACAACGGCGGCAAGGGTGCCGGTCAAACCTTCCATACCGCTCGGTACCGCTCGGTGCCGAGCGGTACCGAGCCCCAGAACAGATCGGCGAATACCGGATGGTCGGTTGCGGAGCCGGGGGGGCCGGACGGCCGCCGGGCCCCAGTAGTGATCAGGTCGAGCCATGACCCGGATTCTGCATGACATGTCGAGGCGGGGGCCCTGGCAGATGGTTTGGTCTCCTGCTTCCCGGGGACCCGGGGAGCAGGCACGGGCACCGCGTCGTCGACGACCACCGGGAGTTGAGGATCATGGCCCAGCAAGTGGCCGACTACGTCCTGCAGCGCCTCACGGAGTGGGGTATCGAGCGGGTCTACGGATATCCGGGTGACGGCATCAACGGCATGCTCGGCGCGTTCGACCGCGCCGAGGGGAAGCCGGAGTTCGTCCAGACGCGCCATGAGGAGATGGCGGCGTTCATGGCGTGCGGGCATGCGAAGTTCACCGGCGAGGTGGGCTGCTGCGTGGCGACGTCGGGGCCGGGTGCGATCCACCTGCTGAACGGGCTGTACGACGCGAAGCTGGACCACCAGCCGGTCGTCGCGATCGTCGGGCAGCAGAAGCGGCTTGCGCAGGGCAGCCACTACCAGCAGGAAGTGAACCTGGAGAATCTGTTCTCCGACGTCTCGGAGTACTGCCAGATCGTCATGCACCCCGGGCAGATGCGGCACGTGATCGACCGGGCGTTCAAGACGGCGCTGACCACCCGGAGCGTCGCGACGATCGTCATCCCGGAGGACGTCCAGGAGGCGGAGGCGATGCCGTCGCCGCCGAAGGAGCACGGCGCGGTGTTCTCCAGCGTCGGCTGGAGCCGGCCCCGTGTCCTTCCGAACCGGGAGGAGCTGCGCAAGGCCGCCGACATCCTCAACGAGGGCGAGAAGGTCGCGATGCTCATCGGGCAGGGCGCGTCCCAGGCCCGCGAAGAGGTCGTCGAGGTCGCCGAACTGCTCGGCGCCGGGGTGGCCAAGGCGCTGCTCGGCCGCGAGGTGCTGCCGGACGACCTGCCGTTCGTCACCGGCCCCGTCGGGCTGCTCGGCTCGAAGGCCAGCGACGAGATGATGACGAACTGCGACACCCTCTTCATGATCGGCAGCAGCTTCCCGTACGCGGAATGGCTGCCGGACGAGGGCAGCTGCCGCGGCGTCGAGATCGACATCGACGGCCGCATGATCGGCACCAGGTACCCGATGGACGCGCACGTCGTCGGCGACGCCAGGGAGACCCTCCAGCAGCTGATCCCGCTGCTGCGCCGCAAACAGGACCGGTCCTGGCGCGAGCAGATCGAGGAGAACGTCCGCGCCTGGGACACGGTGATGGGGAAACGGGCCGGGCAGACGTTCGACGGGAAGATCAACCCGCAGGCGGTGGCCCATGAGCTGTCGCCGCTGCTGCCCGATGGGTGCATCCTCACCGCCGACTCCGGTTCCACGACCAACTGGTGGGCTCGGCACCTCAAGATCCGTGA
This sequence comes from Actinomadura sp. 7K534, assembly GCF_004348575.1. NCBI lineage: Bacteria > Bacillati > Actinomycetota > Actinomycetes > Streptosporangiales > Thermomonosporaceae > Actinomadura > Actinomadura sp. 7K534. Next base: position 14,954 of record NZ_SMKB01000141.1, on the reverse strand, counting down.
GGGGATGAAGGCGTCACTGTCGGGGACGCTCGCGACGATGGGGCCGGGTGTCCCGTACGCGATCGCCGCGCGGTTCGCCTTCCCGGGCCGTCCGGTCATCGCCTTCGTTGGGGACGGCGCGTTCCAGATGAACGGCATGAACGAGATGCTCACGGTGAAGCGGTACGCCGACCGGATGGGCGGCTCGCCGCCGCTGGTCTTCTGCGTCTTCAACAACCAGGACCTCAACCAGGTCACCTGGGAGCAGCGGGCGATGGGCGGCGACCCCAAGTACGAGGGCTCGCAGTCCATCCCGGACTTCCCCTACGCCAAGTACGCCGAACTGTGCGGCCTGAAGGGCATCTACTGCGACGACCCCAAGCAGGTCACCATGGCCTGGCAGGACGCCCTGGCCAGCGATCGGCCCGTGGTGCTGGAATTCGTGGTGGACAACGAGATCGCGCCGATCCCGCCGCACATCATGAAGGAGCAGGCCAAGAAGACCGTCAAGGCCGGCCTCAAGGACCCGCAGAAGGCCGGCATCGCCGAGCGCGGCTTCCGGCAGAAGCTCACGGAGATGTACGAGAACCTTCCCGGCCGCAAACACGACTGACATGGGGCCATCTCAGAACGTCGGCGCATCTCACATCAGGCGCAGTGCCCGCGTGGGCGTCAAGACCGCTGTGATCGACAACAGTGCCGCGTTCGGGTTCTCGATCATGATCACTTCGTCCTTCGGCGCGCTCGACAAGCTGGCGGGTTCCCCGTCGCTCGTCGACATCCTCGGGTTCGCGATGGGCGCCGCGGCGGCGTTCACCGTGCTCCAGGCCGTGACCACCAAGGGGTTCCGGCGTCGCCCGGGTGCCGGGCCACGCGAGGTCGACCTGCTCGGCACGGCGCTCGGCATCCTGTCCGTGGGCCTCGGCTTGGGCGCGGCCGTCGCGGCAGGCCTCACCCTTCCCGCCGACGCGGCGTGGCCGGCGGGGGCGTTCCTGGCCGCCATGGCCTTCATGCTCGGCCAGGCCCTGCTGATCATGCTCGCGGCCCAGCTCGAACGCCTGCGCGGTGACCCCGGGGCGGACGACGAAAAGGAATGAGGCTCGCGAGCCGGCCGAAGGTGAAGCGGCATTCTCGCGACAAGACCTGTGGGCCTTCGAGGGGGGTTGTCGCGCTCATGTCGGGTCGGGGTCGGGGGTGGGTCGGGCCAGACCTGTGCGGTAGGCGATTACTACTAGTTGGGCGCGGTCGCGGGCCTCTAGTTTCATCATGGCGCGCTGTACGTGGGCGCGGACGGTGTAGGGGCTGAGGTACATCCGGTCGGCGATCTCCTGGTTGGACAGGCCGGTGGCGACCAGGGCCACCATCTCGCGTTCGCGTGGGGTGAGCACGGCGAGCGCTTCGGGGTCGTGCGGTGGGGTGCCGTCGGGGGTGGCCAGGAAGCGGGCCACCAGGGAGCGGGTCGCGGCGGGCGACAGGAGGGTGTCGCCGTTGGCGATCGTGCGGACGGCGTCCAGCAGGGCCTCGGCGCCGATGCCCTTGCCGATGAAGCCGCTGGCCCCCGCGCGGAGTGCCTGCGCGACGTACTCGTCGGTCTCGTACGTGGTGAGGATCAGGATGCGGCTGGCGCGCAGGTCCGGGTCCGCGCAGATCTGCGACGTGGCGGTGAGGCCGTCCACGTCGGGCATGCGGATGTCCATGATCACGACATCGGGGCGCAGCTCCCGGGTGAGGCCGACCGCCTCCCTGCCGTCGGCCGCCTCGCCGACGACGGTGATGTCGTCGGCGGTGTCGAGCAGCGTCCGGAAGGCGGCGCGCAGCAGGGCCTGGTCGTCGGCGAGGAGGACGCTGAGCGTCATGGTGCGTCCCCGGCCTCTCCGGCGGTCTCCCTGGCGGGCGGGAGGGGGAGCTCGGTGGATACGAGGAAGCCGCCCTCGGGGCGCCGTCCTGCGGAAAGGTGCCCTCCTATCGCGGTGGCACGTTCGCGCATCCCGATGAGGCCGTAACCGGGGGGACGGTCCGGGGACGCGTTCGGTGTCCCCCCGCCGTCGTCGGCGACGGTGATGGTCACGCGATCGCGGTTCCAGGTGAGGCGCACCTGGGCGCGGCCGGTGCCTGCGTGTTTGGTCACGTTGGTCAGGGCCTCCTGGACGATGCGGTACGCGGTGAGGTCCGCTCCCGGCGGCAGCGGCCTGGACGTGCCCTCCTGGTGCACCGACACCTCCAGGCCGGCGCGGCGGAAGGATTCCAGCAGGGTGGGGAGGCGGGACAGGCCGGGCGCCGGTTCGGACGGCGCGGCCGCGTCCCCGGACTGGCGCAGGAGGCCGACCGTGGCCCGGAGGTCGTCGAGCGCGTCGCCGGTCGTCTCGACGAGTTCCCTCAGGCTCTTGCGGGTCTGCTCCGGGCTGGTGTCGAAGAGGTGGGCGGCGACCGTGGCCTGCGCGTTGGCGAGGGTGATCTGGTGGGCCACGAGGTCGTGCAGTTCCCGGGCGATGCGCACCCGCTCCTCGGCCACTCTCCGGCGCGCCTCCAGTTCCCGGCTCTTCTCGGCGCGCTGGGCGCGCTCCTCCACGGCCGCCAGGTAGGCCCGCCGGTTCCGCGTCGCGTGACCGAGGACCCCGGCCACCAGCGGGAAGGCCGCCACCGCTCCCATCCGGCTCGCGTCCTTCCACGAGATGGCTTCGAACAAGGCGGTGGAGGCGGCCAGCAGCGCCGCGGAGGCGAGGAGCACCGCGCTCGTCCCGCGCCGTTCGGTGCGCACGGTGAGGGAGTAGGCGCTGATCACGGCGGGGGCCATGATGAGCGGGGTCAGCAGCAGGCCCAGGAGCGGGGCCAGCATGCCGGCCGTGGTCGTGGCCGCCATGGCGGCCAGGGGCGCCCTGTGCCGCAGCGGCAGCACGGCACAGGACACCGCGGCGAGGAGGTAGGTGGCGGCGGGCGGCGCGGACAGCGTGTCGTCGACCCGCACCATGCCGCCGAGCAGGCAGAGGGCGAACGCCACCGCCGTGATCGCTCCCTCCCGCCACCACATGCCGCGTGGTCGCGGGGCACCGCCTCCGGGGTTCGTCATGGCCGGGTCAGCGTCCGCCGCCGGGGAGCAGCGGCACCGCCGCGTCCGGCCCGGCCGCGGGCGCCGGGACGTGACGGCTCAGTCCCTCCCCTTCGATGTCCACGTTCGGCAGCACACGGTTCAGGATAGGAGGCAGCCACCAGGCCCGGCGGCCGAGCAGCGCCAGGACCGCGGGGACGATCGCCATCCGGACCACGAAGGCGTCGAAGGCGACGGCGGCGGCCAGCCCGACGCCCATCGTCTGGATGGTCGGGGAGCTCATCCCGATGAATCCGGCGAACACGCTGATCATGATGATCGCCGCCGCGGCCACCACGCGTCCGCTGTGCCGGAAGCCGTGCACGACCGCCTCGCCGGGGGACGCGCCGTGGACATAGTCCTCCCGCATCCGGGAGAGGAGGAAGACCTCGTAGTCCATGGCGAGGCCGAACACGATCCCGATGATGAGGATCGGCATCAGCGACATGACCGGTCCGGTCTGCTCGGTGCCGATCAGGTCCGCGGCCCAGCCCCACTGGAAGACGGCGACCAGCACGCCGAACGCGGCGCCCACCGACAGCAGGAAACCGAGCGCGGCCTTGACCGGGACCAGGACCGAGCGGAAGACCACCATCAGCAGGAGCACCGCCAGGCCGATGACCACGGTCAGATAGGGAAGCAGGGCGTCGGACATGGCTTCGGAGATGTCGATGTTCATCGCGGTGGTGCCGGTCACCAGGACGCCGGAGCCCGTCTCGGCCTCGACGGCGGACACCGCGCCCCGGATCGCGTGCACCAGGTCCTTGGTCTCGCCGCTGCTCGGCGCGGTCTCCGGGACGGCGGTGAGGACGGCCGTGTCCCCGGCCGGGTTGAGGACCGGGTCACCGACGGACGCGACCCCGTCCACTCCCCGTACGGTCTCGGCGACAAGGTTCGCGGCGGCCCCGGTGTCCGCGGACTCCGCCATGTCCACGACCACGGTCAGCGGGCCGTTGAAGCCGGGGCCGAAGCCTTCGGACAGCAGGTCGTAGGCACGGCGCTCGGTGGTCTGGACCGACTTGGACTCGTCCCCGGGCAGCCCGAGTTCGAGGTGCAGCGCCGGGAGGGCGACCGCGCCGAGGCCGAGTCCGGCGACCAGCAGCACGGTCACCGGCCGGCGGAGCACGAACCGCGCCCAGCGGGTGCCGAGGCCGAGCCGCCCGGACGCGGCGGGCGCCGGCTGCGGACGCCCGCTCCCCCGCCGGGCGGCCTTGCGGACGGCGCGGGGCAGGATCCGCCGGCCGGCGAAGCCGAGCATCGCGGGGACCAGGGTCAGTGCGACGAGCACGGCGAGGGCCACGGCACCCGCGCCGCCCAGGCCCATCTTCGTGAGTTCGGGGATTCCGACGACCCCCAGCCCGACCAGGGCGATGAAGACGGTCGCGCCGGCGAAGACGACGGCGGATCCGGCCGTGCCCACCGCCCGGCCGGCGGCCTCCTCCGGCTCGCCGCCCTGGACGAGCTCGTCGCGGAAGCGGGAGGTGATGAACAGCGCGTAGTCGATGCCGACCGCCAGGCCCAGCATCAGCGCCAGGATGGCGACGGTGGACGTCAGGCCCAGCCGGACGGCCAGCGCGGAGATCAGGCTGAACGCGATGGCCACACCCGCGAAGGCGGTCAGCAGCGACAGTCCGGCCGCGACCAGCGACCCGAGGGCGAGGACCAGCACCACCGCCGCGACCGCCACGCCGATGATCTCGGTCGTGCCGCCCGGCTCCTCCTGCGAATCAAGCGCCGAGCCGCCGATCTCCACGGTCAGGCCCGCGTCCCGGGCATGGTTCGCGGCGTGCCGGAGAGCGTTCTTCGCCGGTTCGGTCAGGTCGACGGCGCCTGCGGTGTAGGTGATCGTGGCGTAGGCGATGGTGCCGTCCTCGCTGACGGCGCCGGTCTCGTAGGGGTCGGTGGTCGAGGCGACCTGATCGCCCCCGTTGAGCGAGCCGAGCGTGTCCCGGACGGCGGCCCGGTTCTCCCGGGCGGTCACCCGCTGCCCGTCCGGGGCCTGGAACACCATGCGGGCTTCGGCGCCCTGGGAGTTGCTCTGCGGGAAGCGCTCGTCCAGCAGGTCGAACGCCTTCTGCGACTCGGTGCCGGGCATGGACAGGTCCTCTTCCTGCCCGGCGGGCGCCGTGGCGGCGGCGACCCCGGCCAGCACCAGGGCGCCCAGCCACAGGCAGAGCACGAGCCGGCGCCGCCGGAAGGCCCACCGTCCGATCCGGTAGAGAAGTGTCGCCACGGATTGATCACTCCAGACGCTGCGGGAAAGGGGAATCGCGTGCGATCCACGCGGCCTCCAACACTTCCCTTCGGCGCCCCCGCCGGGCATCGTCCCCCGACACCGTCTCCGCCTCGTGCACCCGGACCAGCCGCCCACGCGTCCTAGTGCGTACGCACTAGGACGTGGCCGGTGACATGGCCGTCTGCTGCGCCGCGCGCTCTATTCGGTGTGCGGGATGACGGCGATCGGGCAGTGGGCGTGGTGGATGACCCCGTGGGCGGTGGAGCCGAGTCGGGGTGCCGCCCAGTGTCGCTGGTGGGCGCCGACCACGAGGAGGCGGGCGTTGCGGGAGGCGTGGGACAGTGCGGCCACAGAGTGGTCCAGGGCGATCTCGTCCACGACGTCCACGCCCGGGTACTTGGCGCGCAGCGGCTGGTACGCCTCCACGACCTGAGTGTGCAGGTCGCGTTTGGTCTGTTCGATGGCCAGGTCGTACTCGAGATCGATGTAAGTGCTGAACGTCCGCCAGGCGTGGAGGACGCGGAGCCGGGCGTCGCGCAGGGCGGCGGCGTCGAAGGCGTAGTCGAGAAGGCCGCCGGTGTTCCCCAGGAGGTCGACGCCCACGACTATCTCGCCTCGGTCGGTGGTGTCCCCGCGCACGATCACGACGGGGACGGTGGAGTGGGCGGCCATGCGCAGGCTGGTGGAGCCCAGCAGCAGGCCGGCGAACCCGCCGCGGCCGCGGCTGCCCAGGACGAGTTCGAAGGCCTTGGCCGACTGGTCGCGCAGCCCCTTCGGGGGGTCCTCGGCGACAAGGGCGGTCGTGGTCTCCAGGTCGGGCCACCGTTCCTCGACGCGTCCACGGGCCGCGGCGAGCAGCCGGCGGCCGGTGCGGGTCATCTGCTCGGTGGTCTCGGGCGGCATGAACAGCGGCGCCTTGTAGGGCCAGCTCTCCACCGTGTGGACGATGTGCAGGGGACGTTCGCGCAGCACGGCCTCGGCGGCGGCCCATCGCAGGGCGCGGTCCGATTCATCGGAGCCGTCGGTGCCGACGACGATCGGCTCGGACATCGCGTTCTCCTTCGGGTGTCGGTTCCCCTGTCCACGCTCTTTCCCCGTCGCGCGCGGCCCAAGAGGCGGAGGTCCTTTCCTGGGGTTCCCGTGACCTGGGGTGGGAGAGTCCGTGGCCTCTGGGCACTGGAGTTCACAGGAGGAAGGCCGGAGGGCCCCGGACGGCGAGGTGGACATGCGGGCTTTGATCTCGCGAGGTGGCCCCGAGATGCTGTTCGCCCTGGCCGGGGGCGGGCTGGCGGCCGGTGCCGCCGCCTGCGGTGCGATCACGGTGTTCGTCGGGTCCGTGGACGATATGCGCCGGACCGTCCAGGAGCTGTACGCCGTCCTGCGGCTGCACTTCGCGCAGGAGGAGGAGAACTACTTCGTCCTCGCCGACGTGCCCGACACCACTGCGCCCTGAGCCGCCGAGGGACGGTGCTTTCGGCGCGGAGCCTGCCGGCGTCATCGGCGGCGGCGGTACCGGCGGCGGAGTTCGTCGGTGCCCCAGACGATGACCGGGAACGTGGCGATGATGACCAGGACGTCCCAGGGCAGGGCCGCGGTGCCGAACACGTCCTGCAGCGGCGGCAGGTAGATCAGGGCGGCGGCGAACAGCAGCTCGAAGGCGATGCCGACCAGCAGCAGCGGGTTCGTGGTGAGGCCCACGTCGCGGAGCGACGCGTGGTCCGTGCGGGCCGCCATGGCGGTGCCGACCTGGCAGGTGACCAGGCCCGCGAACGTCGCGGTGGTGGCGGTCAGGTAGGCGTGGTGCAGGGCGGCCCCCGCGCCGGTGGGATCGCCGGGATGCCAGCCGGCGCGCCACAGGACGTAGAAGAACACGGACATGACCAGGACGGCCGACACCAGGCCGAGGTAGCCCCAGGCGCGGACCAGCATGTCGCGGGAGATGACGCCCTGGGAGGACCGGCGCGGCGGCCGGTTCATCAGGCCGGGTTCGGCGGGTTCGCGGCCGAGCGCGAGCGCGGGGAGGGTCTCGGTACCGAGGTCGATCGCGAGGATCTGCAGGACGGTGAGCGGGAGCGGGATCAGGCCGCCGCTGAGCGCGAACACCAGGAACGGCACGACCTCCGGGACGGCGTGGGCGAAGATGTACAGGATGAACTTGCGGACGTTGTCGTAGACGCGGCGTCCGGATTCGATCGCGGTGACGATGGTCGCGAAGTTGTCGTCGGTCAGGACCATGGTGGACGCCTCGCGCGCCACATCGGTGCCCGAAAGCCCCATCGCCACGCCGATGTGGGCCTGGTGGAGGGCAGGCGCGTCGTTGGCGCCGTCCCCGGTCATCGCCACCACCTCGCCGTGGGCGCGCAGCGCGTCGGCGACCTTCAGCTTGGTCTCCGGGGACGAGCGAGCGAAGACGATCTCGGCGTCGCCGGTCAGCAGCTCGTCCAGCTCGTAGTCGTGGATCCGCTCGGACTCGGCGACCACGTGCAGGCGGGGGACGCCGATGCCGACCTCGGCGGCGACGGCCGCGGCGGTCGCGCCGTTGTCGCCGGTCACGATGTGGACGCGCACCCCGGCCTCGTGGCAGCGGCGCACGGCGTCGGCGACCTGCGGGCGCGGCGGGTCGTAGAGCCCGACCAGGCCGATCAGCCGGAGTCCGGTCTCGGCGTCGTCCCGGCGGGCGGGCGGGTCGGCGCCGGGCGGCAGGTCGCGGACGGCCACGGCGAGCACCCGGAGCCCCCGGCTCGCGAGGTCGCCGACGACCGCCATGACCGCGTCGTGGTCGGCGCCGGGGACGCGGGCCAGGACGGCCTCGGGGGCGCCTTTGGTGTAGACGGTGAGGCGGTCGCCGTGCTGGGCGACGGTGGACATCAGCCGCAGCCGCGCGTCGAACCGGAAGATCGCGCGGCGCCGCTCGTCCCGGGCGGCCAGCCGCGCCTCCATGTCCGGACCCGACCCCTCGACCAGGGCGATCTCGGTCGGATCGCCCTGGAGCCCGCCGTCCTCGGCGCGGGAGACGGTGGTGCACTCGGTCACCGCCTCCGCGAGCGCGGGCGGCGGCGCGGTGGTGACCGTGCCGAGGTCCGGGGTCCAGTGGGCCTGGAGGCGCATCCGGTTCCGGGTCAGGGTGCCGGTCTTGTCGGTGCAGATGACGGTGGTGGAGCCGAGCGTCTCGACCGCGCTCAGCCGTTTGACGACCGCGCCCTGCCGGGCCAGTACCCGCACCCCGGCGGCCAGCGCGAGAGTGATGGTCGGCAGGAGGCCCTCCGGGACGTTCGCGACGAGCAGCCCGATCGCGAACATCAGCGCGTCCGTAAGCGGCAGCCCGACGAGCGCGCCGAGCAGCAGGAACACCGCGCCCATGCTGACCGCGACCGCCGCGATCAGCCAGGCGACCTTCTTGACCTGCACCTCCAGCGGGCTGGCGCGGCGCGGCGCGCGCTGGCTCAGCGCGGCGATGCGCCCCAGTTCGGTGTGCCCGCCGGTCGCGAACACGATCGCCCGCGCCTCGCCGCCGGTGCAGCTCGTCCCGGAGAAGACCAGGTTCGGCTCGCTCAGCAGCGGCGCGCCCGCCTCCGCGGCGGCCGCGACCCGCTCCACCGGTGCCGACTCGCCGGTCAGCATCGACAGGTCGACCTCCACCGCCCCGTCGGTCAGCCGCGCGTCGGCCGGGACCTCGTCGCCCTCGGCCAGTACGATCAGGTCGCCCGGGACCAGCCCGGCCGCCGCCACGGCCTGCCGCTGCCCGTCCCGGATGACGCGGGCCTGCTCGGGCAGGTAGGCGGCCAGCGCCTCCACCGCGCGTTCGGCCTGGTGTTCCTGCAGCAGCGCGAAGACGGCGTTGATCAGGATCACCGCCAGGATCGCCCAGCCCAGCACGCCCATCCCGGCGACGAACGCGAGCGCGGCGGCACCCCACAGCAGCAGTGCCAGCGGATGGGCCAGCTGGCCCGACAGCAGCCGCGCCAGCGACCGCTTCTCCGCCCGCCGTACCTGGTTGGGGCCGTACACCGCCAGCCGCCGGGCCGCCTCACGCGCGGACAGGCCCCGCTCGCCGGTGCCCAGTTCCTCGCGCAGCAGCGGCAGGGGTTCCCGCGGATCGGCGCTCGGCCCGGCCGCGCCGTCCGCGTCGCCCACGCGGTGCCGCCGGGCGGGCATGGCTCAGCGGAGCCGCCGCAGGTAGGGGTCCCATCTGCGGCGGGGCACCAGGCGGACGCGGGCGTCGACGGTCACGACGCCGTCCGGGCGGACGATGGTCAGGTCGAGGTCGAGTTCGGCGATCTCCGGGTGGTCGGCCGGCGGCCCCGACGGCCGACGGGCGCGGATCAGCTCAGTGGCGTCCCGGGTCGTGAGCGGCGCCGGGGCGGCGCGGTCGGCCAGCGCGCCGGTTTCGACGCCGCCCGCCCCGAAGATCACCATTGCCCCGAACACCTCGTCCCCGGACGGCGCCGCACAGCACCTCGACGCCCTCGTCCGCCATGGTCTGGAGGGGCATGCCCTCCAGATCGTCGCGCGTCCCCGTACAGTCCGGTGAGCCGCTCGTCCTCGGCCAGGCCCAGCCGCGCCGCCTTCGCCCGGTACGCCTCCAGGCGGCCGCGCAGCTCGCCCCGCCGGTCGAGCAGGCCGGTGCTCAGACGCAGCTCGCCGCGTGCCCGTTCCAGCGCCTCGCCCGCCGCGCGCTCCAGCCCGGCGAAATGGCCCGCCAGCTCGACCCAGCGGCCCGCCTCGCGGAGCCGCTCCAGGGCGGTGAGCCGGTCGCGGAGCTCGGCGGCGAGCCCCCGCGCCGGTTCGGGCACGTTCGGCGACCGGATCTTGATGAGGACCGTCGCGTACGCGTCGCGGGCGCGCTGCTCGGTGTCCTCGACCTCCTCGATGCACGCGGTGACCCGCGCGACGTGCTCCGCGTAGTCCTCCCGCATCCGGGCGACGCCGGCGAGCTCGTCCCCGAGCGAGGTCAGCACCGTGCGGACGCGGTCGAGGCGGGCGGTGTCGGCGCGGCCGTCCCGGACGAGCGACAGCGGGTCGGTGCGGACGACGCGGCCCAGCGCGGTCAGCTCGCGCCCGACCCGGTCGAGCTCGGGGTGCCGGGTGCCGTCCAGGGAGTGCGCCAGCCGGGCCGTCTCCCGCCAGCACGCCTCCACCTCCTCCAGCGGCAGCAGCAGCGCCGACCACGCGGCGTCGGCGGCGTCGATCTCGCCCGCGACGAACTCGTACGCTTCGGACATCAGCTCGACGGCCTCGACCAGGGTCACCCGCCGTTCCCGCGAGCCGAGCAGCGTCCGCTCGCGCAGCGGGACCTCCTCGTCGGGCAGCTCCACCGCCGGGCCCGACAGCAGCGCGGACAGCTCGACCAGCGCCGCCGCGTCCGGCCGCGGCGACCGCTCGCGCAGCTCCACCGCGGTGTCCAGGACGCGCTGGTACGCGTCGAAGAGCGCCCACAGCGCCAGCATGCCCGCCTTCGCGTCCTCCCACCGGCGCCACGTCTCGCCGGTGAGGCGCGCGCCCTCCAGGAGGCGGCTGCCCTGGTGCCCGTCGAGGTCGAGGAGGGACGCGGAGATGCGGTCGCGCTCGTCCCGGAGCGTGCGGAGGGCATGGTCGACGCCTTCACGGCTCATGGGCGCGGCGGCCCCGGCCCCGCTCTGGTCCAACGTCTGCCCCGCGTTCGCTCTCCTACGGTCCCCCCGAGCATGCCCGGCCGACCGGTCTGGGAGCACGGACCGGTCCACTATCGGACTAACGCTCTCATATAAGTGTGATCCGCGACACCAGCCGAGACAAGCGCCTTCTCTTCCGCACTCCCCCGCACTTCCCCGCAAGCTCCGCAACCCGGTCGTTCCGGGGACGCCCCGCCCGCTTCGATCATCCTCCGCCCGTACCCTGTCCACCGGGAACCTCGTTGTCCCGAGTGACGTTACGAGTGATACGTCTACGAGAGGAGTGGTGAGTCCGCGGTGTCGGACCCCAGTCATAGACCCGGTGCCCCATGCTGACCGCGGTCCTGGGAGTGCTGGCGGTGATCCTCCTCACCGCAGCGACCGGATACTTCGTCGCCCAGGAGTTCGCCTACGTCGCGGCGGACCGGGCCACACTGGAACAGGCCGCCGAGCGCGGCGACGCCTCCGCCAAGCGGGCCCTGAAGGTCATCGGCAGGCTCTCGTTCATGCTGTCGGGCGCGCAGCTCGGCATCACCATGACGACCCTGGTCGTCGGCTTCATCGCCAAGCCCGCCCTCGCCGAGCTGATCCAGCCGACGCTGGAGGTCGCCGGAGTGCCGCCGGGCGCCACCGGCGCGATCGCGCTCGCCACCGGCTTCGTCCTCGCGACGCTCATCCAGATGCTGCTGGGCGAGCTGTTCCCCAAGAACCTCGCGCTCGCGCGCGCCGAGTCGCTCGCGCGCGCGCTGGCCACGTCCACGCTGATCTACCTGGCGGTCGCGGGCCCGCTCATCCGGCTGTTCGACAGCTCCGCCGAGCGGCTGCTGCGTGCCGTCGGCGTCGAGCCCGTCCAGGAACTGCACGGCGGCGCGACGCTCGAGGAGCTCGGCGACATCATCGGCAAGTCGCACAGCGCCGGGCACCTGCCCGCCGACCTGTCGGGCCTGCTGGAGCGGGCCCTGTCCTTCGGCGACCTCACCGCGGACGAGGTCATGGTGCCCCGGCCGCAGGTCCGGACGCTGCCGGGTACCGCGCCCGTCTCCGACCTCGTCGCGCTGATCCGCGAGACCGGGCACAGCGCCTACCCCGTCTACGGCCAGGAGGTCGACGACGTGATCGGCGTCGCCGGGGTCCGCGAGGTCGCCGACGACGCGCTCGACCCCGCCACCCCGATCAGCCGGGTCGCGCGGCCCGCGCTGCTCATCCCCGGCAGCCAGCCGCTGTACGGGGTGATCGAGCACATGCGCGACTCCGGCGAGGAGTTCGCCTGCGTCGTGGACGAGTACGGCGGCCTCGCCGGCATCCTCACGTTCGAGGACGTGGCCGAGGAGCTCGTCGGGGAGATCTCCGACGAGACCGACGCGCGGGAGGTCGCGCCGACCTCCGGGCCGGACGGGTCCTGGCTGGTCGACGCGAGCATGCGCATCGACGAGATCGGCCGCCTCACCGGGTTCGACCTGCCGGAGGGCGACTCCTACGACACCCTCGGCGGGCTCGTCATGGCGGAGCTGCGCCGGCTCCCGTCCCCCGGCGACCGCCTCACCGTGGACCTCGACCCCGGCTCGGTGGAGCTGGAGGTCGTGAGCGTGGCCCGCCGCGTCGCAGAGAAGATCCTGATCAAGGCGCCGGCCCCGGCGGTCCCGGTGGGGGCCGACGAACCGGTGGGGGCCGACGAAGAGGGCGCGGACGACGCCGACGCGTCCGGTGCGGAGGTGTCGTGGACCCGCTGACGACCCTCCTGATCACCGTCCTGCTGCTGGTCGGGAACGGGTTCTTCGTCGCGGCCGAGTTCGCGCTCGTCGCGGCGGGCCGCCCGCAGCTCGAGCGCGCCGCCGCCAAGGGCAGCCGCCCCGCCGTCGCCGCGCTCGCCGGCGCCCGCGAGCTGTCGCTGATGCTCGCCGGCGCCCAGTTCGGCATCACGATGTGCTCGCTGGGCCTCGCGATCGTCACCGAGCCCGCGTTCGAGCACCTCCTCGAACCGCCGCTGCACGCGCTCGGCGTCCCCGAGGCCGGGACGAAGGCCATCGCGCTCGGCACCGCCCTCGCCGTCGTCACGTTCCTGCACATGGTGATCGGCGAGATGGCGCCGAAGTCGTGGGCGATCGCGCACCCCGAGCGCGCCGCGCTGCTCCTCGCGCTGCCGTTCCGCGCGTTCGCGAAGGTGTCCAGGCCGATCCTGTCGTCGCTGAACTCGTCGACGAACGCGCTGCTGCGGCTGATCGGCATCACCCCGAAGGACGAGCTGGACAGCCACACCGACGCCGCCCGGCTCAGCCACCTGGTCGGCGAGTCCCGCCGCCTCGGCCTCATCGGGCGCCACGACCACGAGCTGCTCCGCCGGGCGATCTCGGCGCGGGAGGCGACCGTCGGGCACCTGGTGGTGCCCGCGACGGCCGTCACCACGATCGACGCCGACGCCAGCGCCGCGCAGATCCGCCGGAAGGCCACCGCCAGCGGCCACAACCGGCTGCTCGTCCGCGACCGCGACGGGGCGATGACCGGGATCGTGCACGTCCGGGCGGCGATCACCGAGCCGAACGGGGAGCGCCGCGCGGACGACCTGGCCCACCCGGCGCCCGTCCTCACGGCGGAGACGACCGTCCTGGACGCGGTGAGCCGGATGCGCCGCGCCCACGCCCAGCTCGCCGTCGTCAACGACGAGCGCAACGAGTTCGCGGGCATCGTCACCCTGGACGACCTCCTGGCGGAGCTTCTGGCGACCAACCCGCACTGACGCAGGCCGCGTATCTGCAACGACGCCGTTGTTGTCGAGGTGCTGCAACGGACTTTCCGGGTCATGCTCGGACGTATGAGCCGGCACGGACATGGCCACGGACATGGGCACGGGCACGGGCATGGGCGGCGCCTTCCCCACGTCCTGCGGCCCCACTCGCACGAGGCCGCGGACAAGGTGGACTCCGCGATGGAGACCAGCGCCCAGGGGATGCGCGCCCTGTGGATCTCGCTGGCCGGCCTCGGCGCGACCACCGTCCTGCAGGCCGTCGTCGTCGCGTTCACGGGCTCGGTGGCGCTGCTGGGCGACACGCTCCACAACGCCGCCGACGCCCTGACCGCCGTCCCGCTCGGCATCGCGTTCGTCCTCGGCAGGCGCCCGCCGACCCGCCGCTACACCTACGGGTACGGGCGCGCGGAGGACCTCGCCGGCGTCGTCATCGTCCTCGCCATCGCCGCGTCCGCCCTCGCCGCCGGGTACGCGGCCCTGCACCGCCTCGCCCATCCACAGCCTGTGGAGCACCTCGCGGCCGTCGCGGGCGCGGCCGTCGTCGGCTTCGCCGGCAACGAACTCGTCGCCCGCTACCGCATCCGCGTCGGCCGCCGCATCGGCTCGGCCGCCCTCGTCGCCGACGGCCTGCACGCCCGCACGGACGGCTTCGCCTCCCTCGCCGTCCTCGTGGGCGCCGGCGGCATCGCGCTGGGCGCCCCCTGGGCCGACCCCGTCGTCGGCCTCCTCATCACCGTCGCCATCCTCGCGATCCTCTGGCAGACGGCCCGCGAGGTGGGGCGACGCCTCATGGACGCCGTCGATCCCGCCCTGGTCGACCGCGCCGAAGCCGCCCTCTCCGCCACGCCCGGCGTCCTCGCCGTTGGCGACGTCCGCATGCGCTGGATCGGCCACCGCCTCCGCGCCGAATGCGACGTCGTCGTGGACCCCGCGTCGACGGTCGTCCGCGCCCACCAGGTCGCCGTGGACGCCGAGCACAGCCTCATGCACGCCCTGCCCCGGCTGTCGGGCGCCGTCGTCCACGCCGACCCCGAACCCCGTTCCGGCGAAGACCACCACGCCTCCCTCGCCGGCCATCGACCTGTGAGACGTTAGTCCCGCGCAGAACGGGAAATTACGGCCACGGGCGGCCGATCTGGGACGGGAAATGACGTCGGTGAATCATCCATCAGAAACCAACGGAGACGAAGAGTGCCCTGAGGCGGGGCACTCGCCATCCCCGCACGTCCCGGACTCCGAGGCCCCCACGGTCAACGTCCC
>NZ_SMKB01000140.1:0-19033 GCF_004348575.1 Actinomadura sp. 7K534 | reverse complement strand
GTCCCGCCCGCTCCCCCGCGCCCCGCCCGGCGGCGCGGCCTGCCGCGGGCGCCGTCATGGGCGCTCGTGGCCGGTGCGGCGGCCCAGGTCGCCGTCCGGCTGTGGCTCGCCAGGGCGCGGACGGCGCCGGTCGCGGACCCGGACGAGACCGGCTACCTCATGGCGGCCCGGTGGCTCGCGGGCGGGCCCGGCGCCGACCTGTCCGGGAACACCTTCTACCAGGGCGGGTATCCGCTCCTGCTGGCCCCGGTCCACTGGTTCTCGGCCGACCCGGTGACGGTTTACACGGCCGTCCTGGTGCTCAACGCGGTGGCGGGCGCGGCGCTGTTCCCGCTCGGGTACGCGGCGGCGCGGCGGCTCGGGCTCGGCTCCCGCGCGGCACTGCCGCTGGCGTTCGCCGCGGCGCTGCTGCCGGCCACGACGTTCTTCGGCGCGTTCGCGCTCGCGGACGCCGTCCTGCCGGCGGTGGTGCTGGCCTGGCTGCTGGTCCTCGACCGGTTCGTCCGGAACGGCCGGGGGCTGGACGCGGCCTCGGCGAGCTTCATCGCGTCGTACGCGGCGGCGGTCCACACGCGCGGGACGGTCCTGCTCGCGGTGCACGTCCTCGCCCTGGCGGCGATGCCCCGCCGGCGGCTCCCCGCAGTCGTGGCCGGTGGCGCCGTGGCCATCGGCGGCTACTTCGCGGGGGCGGCGCTGAACGCGCACGTCCAGGGCGGGCTGTACCCGGACGGCTCGCGGGACCTCGCGGCGAACCTCGGAGTACGGCTCACGACGGCCCCCGGGCAGGAGTGGGCGCTCGCGGGAGCCGCCGGGCAGATCTGGTACCTCGTCGTCTCCACCTGGGGCCTGGCGGGGATCGGCCTCGTCGTCGCGGCGGCGGCGGTGCTGGGCCGGCGCACCCCCGCCGCGGACAGGACGATGGCGGCCGTCCTCCTCACCGTGACCTGCGGCATCGCCTACGCCTCGTCGGCCGCCCTGCCCGACGAGCACCGGGTGGGGAACTTCGCCTACGGCCGTTACCTGGCGTGCCTCGCCCTCGGCTACGCGCTGGTCGGGGCGGCGGCGCTCGTGCGTTCCCGGGCACGCGCGGCGGCACGGCTGACGGCGGCGGCCCTCATCGTGCCGGCCGGGGCCGGGCTCTGGGTCACCGGCTACGCGGGCGAGAGGCTCCGCACCCACGCGTTCATCGCGTTCGACTTCCCCGAGACCGCGTTCCTCACCGGCGACCGCACCGCGTTGCACCTGCCCGAGGCCACGTTCGCCGCGGGCGTCCTCCTCTGCGGGCTCCTCACGCTGTCCCGCCTGGGCCGCCGGGGCCCGATGGCCATGGCCGTCGCGCTGGCCGGGACCAACCTCGCGGCGCTGGCGTTCGCCATGGGGCCGTCCCCGGAACGCGTCCGCCCGGCACCTCCCTTCCCCGGACCGGCGGCGGGCGGGGTCGCCGCGGACGTCTCGCTCCCCTGGACGGTCAGGACCGCGCACATGCACCCCGTCTGGTGGACGCGCATCCGCCGGATCGACATCCGGGACGGCCGCCCGCCCGCGCCCGGGGTCTGCACGGTCGTGGTACCCGTCCCGGACGGGGCGGCGCCGGCGTCCTCCTGGCCGGCGCACCCCGCGGGGTGGCGGCCGCACGCGGGCCGCACCGGGCCGACCGGCTGGGTGAGCTGGCACGCCCCGGCCTGCGGGGCGGCGTCCCGGTGTCGGGCCGTGCTCAGTAGCGGGTCACCAGGGCTATGCGGCCGTGGTCGACGAGGAAGCCGTCGGAGACGAAGGTGACCTCGCCGCCGTACTCCAGCACCGTCTCGATGACGTCGTCCACGGCGTCGTCGACGACGTCCGCGCCCTTCAGGACGCCGGGCATGCCGTCCATCGGGACGAGTTCGCCGCGCGTGCGCACCGCGGGCGCGTAGTAGCCGCGCTCCACCACCAGGTGCTCGCCGCGGCCCTCCTCGACCAGCTTCGTGACCTCGCAGAGCCCGCCCGCGTACCGCTGGATGCTGCGCGCGGCCTCCAGCTCGGACAGCACGCCCACCTCGCGGAGGTCCTCGTAGGCGGCCAGGGCCGGGCGGGCCGCCTCGGCGAGGGTGCTGGGCGAGGCGCCCTCGAAGCTGCCGTCGACGCGTCCCGCGACCGTGGTGTTCGGACCCGCCATCTCGTCGAACAGCGCCTGGCGGCGGGTGACGCCCGCGACGATGAGGGGGCGGCGGTCCCGGGCGAGGACGCGGTCGACCGCGCTCGCGACGTCCCGGACGGTCTGGCGGTGGCGCTCGCCGTCGCCGCCCCCGTCGCCGCCGCGCGCGGGGCGCCGCGAGGCCCGCCCGGAGCCGGCCTCGTCGATCGGTTCCGGGGCGATGGGGAAGCCGTCCCCGGTGTGCTCGGCCAGGTGGCCGTCGTGGCCGTCCCACATCCGGTTCCGCTGGTCCGAGAGGGACAGCAGCCAGTAGCGCGGGGTGCGGGTGTAGTCGGCGACGAGGTCGCGGGTGGCGAAGCCGGTGTCGACGACGACCCGCTCGTCGACCGGCTGGCCGATCGTGAACGCGTGGTGCTCGCCGTCGGGCGCGGCGAACAGCACCAGCCCATCGGACGCGTGGCGCATGTCGATCTCGCCCGCGGCGCGCTCCAGCCCGCGCATCACCTGGTCGGCGGCTTCGGGCCGCACCCGGGTGTCGTCGCGCAGCCGGCGGCGCACCTCCGCGAGCAGGTTGCGCAGCCGGATCGGGTCCTGCCGGCTCTCCGGGAGCGCCCGGTGCGTCGGCATCAGCACCGACACGGCCGGATAGGCCCGCGGCTTGCGCAGTTCGGACAGCGTCGTGGCGTCCATGATCCCCCGATCGTCGGCCGAGTTCGCTTATGCCTACTTTGTAGCTACTCGTTGGTAAACAATGCGTAAGGGGCGGCCCAGGGTCAGCCCGGGGTGATGAACGACGTCTCGTACGCCAGGATCACCGCCTGGGTTCGGTCGCGGGCCTGGAGCTTCGCCAGGATGTTCCCGACGTGGGTCTTCACCGTCTGCGGGCTGACGAACAGCTCCCCGGCGATCTCGGCGTTCGAGCGGCCCTTGGCCATCAGGCGCAGCACGTCCCCCTCCCGCTCGGTGAGCCGGTCGTGCCAGTCCGCGCCGCCCGCCCCGCCGCCGGACGCGCCGTGCCGGGCCGCCAGCTCCCGGATCGCGGCGGGGAACAGCAGGGTGTCGCCGTGCGCGACCATCCGGATCGCCTGCAGGATCTCCTCCGGCCTCGTCCGCTTCAGCAGGAAGCCGTTCGCGCCCGCCTTCAGCGCGTCGTACACGTACTCGTCGTTCTCGAACGTGGTGACGACGATGATCCGCGGCGGCTCCGCCATGGACTCCAGCAGGTGGCGGGTCGCCTGGATGCCGTCGAGGCGCGGCATCCGCACGTCCATCAGCACGACGTCGGGCCGCAGCCGGTTCACCTGCCCCGGCACCTCCGCGCCGTCGGACGCCTCGCCGACCACGGCCAGGTCCTCCTCGGCGTCGATGATGGCCGCGAGGCCCGCCCGGATCAGCCGCTCGTCGTCGACCAGCAGAACCTTGATCGTCATGTTCCGGACCTTAGCGGCAGCGAGACGCGGAAGCGCCACTCGTTCCCGTCCGGCCCGGCGCTCATCGCGCCGCGCAGCACGGTGACGCGCTCGCGCACGCCGCCGAGGCCGCGCCCGCCGCCGTGGCCGGCCCCCGCCCCGTGCGGATCGCCGAGGGGATTGCTCATCGCGATCTCCAGCCGTTCGTCCACGACCCCGAGCCGGAGCCGCACCGGTACCTTCCCCGCGTGCCGCAGCGCGTTCGTCAGCCCCTCCTGGACGATCCGGTACGCCTCGCGGGACACCGCCGCCGGGACGCGCCGCACCTCCGGGTCGATCTCCGCGTCGAGCTCCACGCCGGCGATCCTGGTCTGCTCCAGCAGCCGCCCGAGATCCCCCAGGGTGGCCTGCGGCGCCGGACGGGACGGATCCTCGCGCAGCAGCCCGAGCACGTGGTCGAGGTCCTCCAGCGCCGCGCGGGCCGACTCCTCGATCGCGCCGAGCGCCTCCCGCGCGAACGCCGGGTCGCTGTCGAGGACCCGGCCGGCCGCCCCGGCCTGCAGCGTCACCACGCTGAGCGCGTGGCCCACCGAGTCGTGCAGCTCCCTCGCCAGCCGGTTGCGCTCGGCCAGCTTGACGGCCCTGGACTCCATCTCGGCGAGCCGCTCGGCGGCCGAGGGACCGAGGAACCGCGGCGCCAGCCGCGCCAGCAGCGCGCCGGTGCCCACGATCAGCGCGAGCAGCGCCGCCACCGACGCGAGGCCGATCAGCGGCACGGGCCACTGCGGCCAGGCGGGCTGCCACCCCCAGCTCGCCAGGAACCGGGTGTCCCAGCTCACCGCCGGCGCGAGGATCATCACGACCGCCAGCGGCGGGACCGTCAGGCTCAGCCCGCTGACCACCACCCCGGCGGACAGGTGCAGGGTGAACCACGACGCGGCCCGCACCCGGCTCTCCCACGACCGCGCCGACCCGGGGGTGAGGTCCGCCGCCGGGCCCTTGAGCAGTTCCCTGGCGAGAGATCCCTCCAGCAGCCGGACGGTCGGCACGAGCCCGGTCACGAACGTCGCCGCCGTCGGCACGACGAGCAGCGTCAGCACGAGGACGACGGCGACGTTCTCGGTCGGCAGCAGCGTGGCGAGGCTCAGCGCGAAGAACCAGAACGGCATCAGCAGCGCGCCGCCCACGACGAGGTGGGCCCAGCGCTGCCAGGTCCTCCGCTCGATCAGCGGCCGCGCGAAACGCATCACCCCCCGATCGTGGCAGACCGGGACCGTCCGCCCACTCCCCCGCGAGAGGGAGACGCGGTCAGGTGCGCTCGCCCTGCCCCGTGGTCTTCTGTTCCGTGGTCCTCTGCTCCGCGGTCTTCTGCCCCGCGGTCTTCTGCCCCGCGGTCCCCTGCTCGGCGGCCCGGTCGCGCTCGGCGAGCTTGGCGAGGCGGGCGTTGTAGGCGGCCAGCTCGTCGTCCTCGGGACGGCCCCCGGGCTGCGCGGCGCGGTCGGCCTTGCGGTCCTGGCGCCGCGCCTGCCGCTGGTCGTCGGTGTACCACTGGAAGCCCAGGAACAGCAGGACGATGAACGTCGGGATCTCGCCGAAGGCCCACGCGATCGCGCCGCCGGTGTGCTGGTCGTGCAGGACCGTGGTGCCCCACGGCGGGTCGACGGCGGCGTACCAGCCGCGGGCGAGCGCCTGGCTCATGTTCATCAGCGCGATGCCGAAGAACGCGTGGAACGGCATCGTCACGAACAGCAGGAGCAGGCGCCCGGGATAGGGCAGCTTCTTCGGCGCCGGGTCGACGCCGAGCAGCACCCAGAAGAACAGCGACCCGGCCGCGAGGAAGTGCACCATCATCGCGATGTGGCCGAGGTGGTTGCGCATCGCCGCCTCGAACAGCGGCGTGAAGTACAGCGCGAAGATGCTGACCACGAAGATGATCGTCGCCACCGCGGGATGCGCGATGACCGTGGCGTAGCGGCTGTGCAGGATCGCGGTCAGCCACTCGCGCGGGCCGCGGTCGCCGCGGATCCGGGCGGGCTTGAGGGCGCGCAGCGCCAAGGTCACCGGCGCGCCGACGACCAGGAAGATCGGCGTCAGCATGTTCAGCACCATGTGCTGCGCCATGTGCACGCTGAACAGGATCGGCGCGTACTTCGCGACGCCGGTCTGGGTGACGATCACGATGGACAGCAGGCCGACGAACCAGGCGGCGGTGCGTCCCAGCGGCCAGGCGTCGCCGCGGCGGCGCAGCCGGACGACGGCGGCGAGGTAGAGGCCGCCGAGCACGAGGACCAGGACGGCGAAGAACAGGTCGAACTGCCACAGTGTCGCCAGGCGGACCGGGGTGACCTCCGGCGGCATGTCGTAGCCGAGCAGCGTCTTGACCGCGGACGCCGGGGCGTCCGGCGGGGGCGGCGCGGTGCGCGCCAAGGCGACGGCCAGGCCCATCGTGGCGGCCATGACGACCGTCTCCACGGCGGCGAACCGGGTGAACGCCATGGGCTTGCGGTCGGCGAGGGCGGGCAGCGTCCGGTTCCGGTGCCACCAGCCGAACCAGCCGAGCGCGCCGAACGCGATGATCTTCCCGAGGGCCAGCCGGCCGTAGTTCGTCTCGACCAGCTCCACCGGGTCGGGCAGCCGGGCGATCACGTTCACCATGCCGCTGGCGCCGACGACGATGAAGCACCACAGCGCCATGCGGCTGAACCGCTCCGCCATGACCGGGAGCTTGTCGCGGCGGAGCATCGCGTGGACGGCGAGGACGACGAGCCCGCCGACCCAGGGCGCGACGGCGGCGACGTGCAGCGCCACGCCGGTCGTCGCGACGGCGTGGTTGGCGGCCGAGGCGGAGTGCCCGGTGAGGGGCGCCGGGAGCAGCGCGATCCCGGCCGCCGCCAGCAGCCCGAAGGCGGCGGCGGGCGTGGTGGTGGTGCGGGCCATCAGCGCCACCACCACGGCGAGCAGCACCACCAGCATGAGGGCGGTGCCCTGCGGCAGCGAGCCGACGTAGCTGCTCAGCTCGCTGCCGGTGACGACCTCCTGGACCGGCTGGCCGAGGACGTCGGCGACGGTGAGGACCAGGGTGGCCGCCGCGGCGGCGGCCCAGCCGGCGGCGAGCCAGGACGCGGCGCCGACGTAGCGGACCGCGTCCGCGGACAGCCGGGCCGCCCCGCGCCCGCCCTCGACGGGCAGCAGCGCGGCGGCGGCCAGCAGGGTTCCGACGGTGAGGGCGGACAGCAGGTTCATCGCCGCCCGCGAGGCGGGCAGCCCCCACCGGGTGAGGGCGCCCGGGTCCCCGAGGCCGGGGATGACCTTCTCGGTGACCGAGCCGCCGAGGACCAGGCCGGCCACCAGGGCGGCGGCGGCCGCGGCCAACGCGACCGCGCCGGTCCGCCAGACGCCCAGGGTGCCCTTATTCACTTCCGGTGGCCGCCTGGTGCTTGCGCTTGGCGCGGTACACGATCCCGAGGCCGATGCCGACGCCGAGCAGCAGGCCGACGATGATCAGCACCCACAGCACCGCGCCGGAACCGGACTCCTCGTCCGCCGCGGCCTGCTCCTGGTCGATCTTGAGCGGCTGCTCGTCGGCGGTGGCGGCGGGGCCCGTCTGCTCCGCGGCGCCGACGCCGCCCGCGCTCGGCGCGGGCGCGGCGCCCCCGGCCGCGGTGAACGTCAGGTCGTCGTTCTCGAGGGGGTGCCCGTCCTGGCCGACGACCCGGTAGGCGATCGTGTAGGTGCCGGCGGGCAGCGCGCCCGTGAGCTTCTGGGTGACCGTCGTCCCCGAGCGCTCGGCCTCACCCGCCTGGAACGCCTTGCCCGTCGCGTCCGTGACGACGACCTTGGCGACGTTGATCTTCTCGTTGAAGACCAGTGCCACCTCGGTCACCGATTCCGCCGAGGCGCCCTTGGCGGGCGTGCTCTCCATCAGCTGGGGGTGCGCCAGCGCGGGGGGCGCCATGACGACGGTGAGCAGGGCGGCGGCGAGCACGGCGATACCGAGGCCGCGCGCGGGACGGCGGAGCTTGAGGATTCTCATGGATGGCCGGGTTCTCTAGTGAGACGAAGGGGTTCCCCTACCCTACTGAGCCCCCGGGAGTGGGACATCCCAGGTTTCAGGTCGCTTCCACGGCGCCCCGCCTCAGACCCCCACGCACGTGAGGGCGCGGCGGTACGCCGCCATCCGTGGCTCGTCGGCGGTGCCCGTCTCGGCCAGGACCTCGGCGAGGTCGAACCAGGCCTGCGCGGCCTCGCGGGAGGACTCCATGTCCTCCAGGCAGGTGGCGGCGCGGGTCAGCACCTCGACGGCCCGGTCGCGGCGGCCGAGCCGCACCGACGCCTCGCCGAGCACGGTCAGCGCCCCGGCGGTGGCGCGGCGCGGCGCGTCCCCGAGCAGTTCCAGGGCCTCCTCGGCGAGCCGCGCCCCCTCGGCGGCCCGGCCGAGCGCCGTCTCGGCGCGGGCCAGCTCGGTCAGGCACCAGGCGACGTCGATCTCCCCGGACGCGCTGGCGTTGATCTCGCCGCGGACCCGGACGAGCAGCTCGCGGGCGCGGGCGGCCTGGTCGGGCCGGGCGCGCAGCAGCAGCGCGGCGTAGCGGACGCGGAGCCGGCCGAGGTTGCGCGGGTCCTCGCCGTCGCCGGCGAGCATCAGCGCGCGCTCGGCGAGGGCGACGCCGTCCTCGTACTCGCCGCGGATCTCCGCGACGTACGCGGCCTCCCAGTAGGCGACCATGCGGGCGCGGGGGCTGCCGATCCGCTCGGCCCGCTCGACGAGCTGGGCGGCGAGCTGGCTGGCCCGGACGAGGTCGCCCCGCTCGATGAACGCGGTGAGCAGCGCCGCGCCGAGGTGCACGGCGGCGTCGGTGGAGTCGGCGCCGGCCGCGATGAGGTGCCGCAGCGCGTTCTCGGCGGCGTGCACGCCCGCGCTGATGTCGCCGCGCTCGCGCAGGCAGCGGCTGAGCGCGACGTGCAGCTTCGCCCAGTGGTCGAGGTCGCTCTCGGCGGACGCCTGCCCGGTCAGTTCCCGCAGCCCGGCGATCGCCTCCTCCAGCTCCCCGGCGGCCTCCAGCGCGAGGGCGTGGCCCCACCGGGCCTGGTGCAGCATGTCCGGCAGCGCCACCGCGTCGGCGCTGGCGAGCACCTCGGCGAACCGGGCCCGCGCCTCGGCCGCCGCGCCGTTGCTCAGCGCGATCTCGGCGTAGTCGAGGGTGACGCGCAGCTCGTCCACGACGTCCTCGCTGACACCGCTGACGAGGTACGTCGCGGAGCAGTTCAGCTTCGCCGCGAGCAGCTCGACCACGCTCGGCGCGGGCACCCGCTTGTCGCTCTCGATCAGCGAGATGTAGCTGTCGGACAGCTCGGGGAAGGCGAGCTGCGCCTGGCTCACGCCCTGCCGGATCCGCAGGGCGCGGATGCGCTGCCCCAGTGTCTCCCGATCCATCGTGTGACCACCGCCTACAGAGTGTCGCCAGCTAAAGGGTGTCCCGCTAACGGGTGCTCGCCGGCTGCGTCGCGCGCAGGGCGAGGAAGAAGTCGACCCGGTCCTCAAGTGTGCCGAGGTCCCGGCCGGTCAGGTCCTCGATTCGCCGGATTCGGTACCGAAGCGTGTTCACGTGGACGTGCAGCCGCGTCGCGGTGCGGCTCCAGGAACCCGAGCACGCCAGGAAGACCTCCAGCGTGTGCACGAGCTCGGCCTGCCGGTTGCTGTCGTACTCCTCCAGCGGGCCGAGCATCCGGGCGCGGAAGGACGAGCGGGTGCCCTCCGGGACGGACGCCAGCAGCCGCGCATAGGAGTCGAGGCCGTCCATCCTGGCCGAGTCTCGCATTCGCACCCGGGCAGGCTATAGCGGACTCGTCGCCGCCGTCACGCTGCGGAAGGCCGGAATCACTTCCGGGAATCGCGTCCGGGGACCGCCCGCCCAGCGGGAGCCGGTGCGGAGGGCGCCACCCCGGACGGCTACCCTGTGCACGCCGTTTCCGAGACCATGCTGCTGAAAGCGGAGCGCCCGTCATGTCCGATACCAACGCCGCAAAGACCGACGCTTCGCCGCCGGCGGGCGGCCGCGGGCCGCTGGAGCGGCTGTTCGAGATCACCGCGCGCGGGACGACCGTGCCGCGCGAGCTGCGCGGTGGCGTCACCACGTTCTTCGCGATGGCCTACATCATCCTGCTGAACCCGATCATCCTCGGCGGGGCGCAGGACGTCACCGGCGCGCAGCTGTCGATCCCGCAGCTGACCACGATGACCGCGCTGTCGGCCGCGATCGCGACGGTGATCATGGGCCTGGTCGGGAACGCGCCGCTCGCGCTGGCGGCGGGCCTCGGCATCAACGCGGTCGTGGCGTTCCAGGCGGCGCCGGTGATGACCTGGCCGCAGGCGATGGGCCTGGTGGTGATCGAGGGCGCGGTCATCGTGGTGCTCGCGCTCACCGGGATCCGCGAGCGGATCATGAACTCGATCCCGCTGGCGCTCAAGCACGCGATCGCGGTCGGCATCGGCGCGTTCATCGCGCTGGTCGGCTTCTACGACTCGGGCTTCGTCACCTCCAGCGACACCAGCCCGCCGCTCTCGCTCGGGACCGGGGGCCAGCTGGAGACCTGGCCGACGCTGGTGTTCGGGCTGACCCTGCTGCTGATGATCGTGCTGTACGTGCGCCGGGTGCCGGGCGCGATCCTGATCAGCATCATCGCCGGGACGGTCGGCGCCGTGCTCATCCAGGAGAACGCGGAGGTCCGCGAGGGCGGCTGGGGCGTGGTCACCCCGAACATGCCGGACCGGCTGTTCGCCATGCCGGACTTCGGATTGTTCGGGCAGTTCGACCTGTTCGGCGGGTTCGCCCGGGCCGGCGTCATCACGGCGCTGGTCGTGCTGTTCACGCTGGTGCTCTCCGGGTTCTTCGACGCGATGGGCACGATCCTCGGGGTCAGCGACGAGGCGGGGCTGCTGGACGAGAAGGGCCAGGTGCCGAAGCTCGGGCGGATCCTGTCGGTGGACGGCGTCTCGGCCGCGTTCGGCGGCGTGACCAGCTCGTCCGCCAACACGGTGTTCGTCGAGTCGGCGGCCGGCGTCGGCGAGGGCGCCCGGACGGGCCTGGCCAACATCGCCACCGGCGCGCTGTTCACGGTGACGCTGTTCCTCACCCCGCTCGCGGCGACGGTGCCCGCGCAGGCCGCCGCGCCCGCCCTGGTCGTCGTCGGCGCGCTGATGATGACGCAGGTCGCCAAGGTCAACTGGGACGACATGGAGCTCACCATCCCGGCGTTCCTGACCATCGTGCTGATGCCGTTCACGTTCTCGATCACGATCGGGATCGGCGCCGGCATGGTGAGCTACGCGCTGATCAAGCTGGCGCGGGGCAAGGTCCGCGAGGTGTCGATCTGGCTGTGGCCGGTGGTCGCGCTGTTCATGATCTTCTTCCTGATCGATCCCATCGAGCAGTGGCTGGGCGTGCGCTAGCTGCCACAGCGCGTCGACCTCGGGCCGTGTCACGCCCGCCTGTCGCCTCATTTGAAACCTTCGGGCATGCTCGCGGGTGTCAAATAGTGCCGTCATGGCGTAAGCAGAAGGTAGAGCCTTACCTCCGGCGTGAAAGGCGTGGCCGTGTCCGCGGACTCTCCCCCCCACCCGTCGCCGCCGGGTCACGTCCTGCTGGCGCCTGACCGGTTCCCGGGGGCGCTGACCGCGGCGCAGGCGGCCCGGCACCTCGCGGCCGGGCTGCGGCGCGTCCGGCCCGGCGTCCCGCTGGTGGAGCTGCCGGTGGCCGACGGCGGCGAGGGCACCGTCGAGGCCGCGGTCGCGGCCGGGTGGCGGCGGGTCGAGGCCGAGGTGTGCGGGCCGACCGGGCGCCCGGTCACCGCGCGGCTCGCGATGAACGGCCGCACCGCCGTGGTGGAGCTCGCCGAGGCGTCCGGCGTGCGGCGGCTGCCCGGCGGCAAGCCGCGGCCGCTGCACGCGTCCAGCCTCGGCACGGGCCAGCTCCTCGCGCACGCGGTGCGGCTCGGCGCCCGCCGGATCGTGCTCGGCCTCGGCGGCGGCGCCTGCACCGACGGCGGCGCCGGACTGGTGCAGGGGCTCGGCGGGCGGCTGCTCGACGCGCTCGGCAAGGACCTGCCGCCCGGCGGGGCCGCGCTGCGGTCCCTGCACGCCCTCGACCTGCGCGGCCTGCCCGACATGTCCGGCATCGAGGTGGTGCTCGCGGCGGACTCCGCGGGGCCGCTGCTCGGCCGCACCGGCGCCGCCGCGGTGGACGGGCCGCGGCGCGGCGCGACCCGCGACGAGGTCCGGCTGCTGGACGCCGGGCTCCGCCGCTGGGCCGACCTGGCCGAGGCGGCGTCCCGCACGGCGGCCCGCGACCTGCCCGGCGCCGGGACCGCGGGCGGCGTCGGGTTCGCCGCGCTCGCCTTCCTCGGCGCGACGATCGAGCCGGGCGCCTCGCTCATGCTCGGCCTGCTGGGCTTCGCGGAGAAGGCGCGGGGCGCGCGCCTCGTCGTGACCGGCGAGGGCTCGCTCGACACCCGCTCGCTGCGCGGCACCGCGCCGATCGGCGTCGCCCGCGCCGCCGCCCGCGCGGGCGCGCCCGTCGTCGCGGTCACCGGCCGGCGCGGCCTCACCGGCGAGCAGCTCCGCAAGGCGCGCATCCAGGCCGCCTACGCGCTGGCCGACATCGAACCCGACCCCGAGCGCCGCGTCCGGCGGGCGGGCCCGCTGCTGGAGCAGCTGACGGTCGCGATCGCCGACGAGTGGCTGCACCCCGCCCGCTCCTGATTCGGATCGCTCCAACGAACATTCGCCACTTTCGTGACGGGAAAGAGGTCAGGCGTTTACGATCTGCGGAGGGCGGTGGGGCGCCCTCCGAGAACTCAAGAGCGGCAAGAGGCGGAAAACAGCATGGCCGAAGGGCAGTACGACTGGGCTGCGCTAGGGATCGACGTCACCAAGCCGAGCATCGCTCGGACCTATGACGTGGTGCTGCGCGGCAAGGACAACTTCGAGGTCGACCGCGCCTTCGTGGCCGAGATCGTCAAGATCATCCCGGAGATCTACGACGTCGCCACCTACAACCGCGAGATCCTCGGCCGCGGCGTGCGCTACCTGGCCGGCGAGGCGGGCCTGCGCCAGTTCCTCGACCTCGGCTCCGGCCTCCCGACCGTGCAGAACACCCACCAGGTCGCGCAGGCCACGGCGCCCGGGACGCGGGTCGTGTACGTCGACAACGACCCGATCGTCCTCGCGCACGGGCGGGCACTGCTCGCCGAGAACGCGAGCACCACCGTCGTCACCGCCGACGTCCGCGAACCGGAGAGGATCCTCGCCCACGAGGAAGTGCGCCGGCTCATCGACTTCGACCAGCCGGTGGGCGTGATGCTGGTCGGCATCCTGCACCACCTGCACGACGACGAGGGCCCGCAGCGGATCGTCGAGACGCTGATGGACGCCGTGCCGTCCGGCAGCCACCTCTTCGTCACGGCCTTCTGCGCGTCCAGCCAGGAGGCCGTCGACGCCGAGGTGCAGTACCAGGGGCTGCTCGGCACGGGACGGTTCCGCACGCCAGAAGAGATCACCCGCTACTTCGACGGCCTGGAACTCCTCGAACCCGGCCTCGTCCCGCTGCCGCTGTGGCGGCCCGACGGGGCCGTCCCGGACGAGCTCTCCGTCGGCCAGCGCCTCATGTACGGGGGTATCGCGCGCAAGCCCTGACGCACGGCCGCCTCACCGGGGCGCGGCCGCTCGCCCGCCCCCGCTCACCTCGCTCTCGGAGTGACCGCCGGGGCGCCGCGAGCACGTAAGGTACCGAATTGGGGGATGTCCCCCAGGGGTACCCGGGCGTGCGCCCTCGGAAGGATTGTGAGGACGGAGATGGCGACCAGCGAGACCCCCACCCGCGGGTACACCGCCACCAAGGACCAGCTGCAGACCCGGCTGGCCCGCATCGAGGGGCAGGTGCGCGGCATCGACCGGATGGTCGAGGAGGACCGCTACTGCATCGACATCCTCACGCAGATCAGCGCCGTCCAGGCCGCGCTCGACAAGGTCGCGCTCGGCCTGCTCGACGGGCACGTGCGGCACTGCGTGGCCGAGGGCGCCGAGGAGGGCAAGGCGGACGTGATGTCCACCGAGCTGATGGCGGCCGTGGGCCGGCTGATGCGCCGCGGCTGACCGCACCGCTGGGTCGGCCCGCGTTCAGGAGGCGATGGACCAGGTGGCCAGCTCCGCCTCGTGCAGGCGCGTGAGCTCCCTGGCCCGCTTGGCGTCCGGGGAGTAGCGGAACCGCTCGGGGACGACGTGCGACGTCCGGTACAGGCCCTTGAGCGTCAGCGTCGCCGCCAGGTCGGACGTGGGGAGCCCCGGCAGCCCGTACATGCGGCGGGCCCAGCGCGGCAGCGTCGCGACGACCAGCGTCCCGAGCGCGGGCGCGGCGAGCTTCAGCGGCAGCAGGTGCCGCGGCACGGCCGGGTTGAACATGCGGCGCAGCCCCTCGCGGGCCTCCCGGCACGCCCAGATCCGCCGCCGCATCTCCGCGTAGTACTCCTCCATCTCGGCGACGGACGCGGGCACGTCCGCGGGGTCGAGGCCGACGACGGCGGCCGCGCGGCGCTGCTCGTCCACGAAGGCGTCGGCGTCCGCGGCGGTCAGCGGCACCCCGGCGCGGCGCGCCACGTCCAGGTACGAGTCGACCTCGCCCAGGTGGACCCAGAGCAGGTTCTCCGGATCGTCGACCGGGAACGTCTCGCCGGTGCGCATGTCGAGGCCGGTCAGCTTGGAGTGCAGCTTGCGGACCCGGCGGCCCACCCGCTCGACCTCCGCCTCCGTCCCGTAGGTGCGCACGCGGACGAACTCGACCGTCCGGCCGAGCCGCGCCCAGGCGGCGGACGGGTCCATGAGCTCGGAGTTCTGCGCGGTGCCCCACATCGACCGCGGGTGCAGGCCCTGCAGCAGCAGCGCCCTGATCCCGCCGACGATCAGGACGGGCTCGCCCATGACCCGCCAGGTCACCGAGCCCGGTCCGAACAGCCCGTGGTCCGTGCGCTCCTGCCGGTGGAGAGGGGAGCCCAACTCGTCGTGCACGTCAACCGCCTTCCGTCGCCGCGGCCGGGAATGCACACCCGGCCGGGGTAACGGAAACTTACCCCGACTTGACGGACATCACACGACCGAGGCCCCCGCAAGGGACGCATCGGTGCTGGTCATGGCGGTCGCCAGACCCCCCGGCCGCCGTCCCGGGAGGCGTTCCGGTCAGTCGCCCTCGTCCCCGATGGCCTCGTCCCTCTCGCCGGGCTCGGTCTGCTCGGTGATCCAGGCCAGGTAGTCCATGCTGCCCGCCACCACCGGCGTGGCGATGATCTCCGGGGTGTCGTAGGAGTGCACCTCGGTGATCAGCGTCGCCAGCTCCTCGAACTTGTCGGCGGAGGTCTTGAACAGCACCATCCACTCCTCCGCCGACTCGATCTCGCCCTCCCACCAGTAGGTGCTGGCGATCGGGCCGACGAGCTGGGCGCAGGCCGCGAGCCGCTCGGCGACCGCGGACCTGGCCAGCTCGGCCGCCTCGGCGCGGGCGTCGGTCGTGGTCGTCACCTGCACGTATGAGTGGGCCATGGCACGACTCCTTCCCTCTCGCCGGACACTCCTACCGCCCGGCCGGCCGGACGACCATCGCGCTGCCGCCGCCCCGCCGCGTCGGCTCCGCCACCGCCTGGACGAGCCCCGGCCGCAGGATCTCCAGCGCCGTCGCGGCGCCGATCACGCCCGCGGGCGGGCCGGGGAAGACCGCCAGCCGGTGCCCGCGCGCCGCGAGGTCCGCGCCGTACCGGTCGATGAACGCCTGCTCGGCGAAGACCTGCGGGGTGTTGCGCTGCGTCGCGCGCGGGGCGTTCAGCGCGGCGGGCAGGTCCATGCCGAGGTCGACGCGGTTCAGCAGGATCTGCAGGACGGTCGTGATGATCGTCGATCCGCCGGGGGTGCCGAGGGCCAGCCGGGGGCGGCCGTCCTCGAGCACCAGCGTCGGGGACATGCTGCTGCGCGGCCGCTTGTGCGGTCCCGGCAGGTTCGGGTCGGGCGCCGCACCGGGGGCGGGCGGGCTGAAGGAGAAGTCGGTCAGCTGGTTGTTGAGCAGGAACCCGCGCCCGGGGACCGTGATGCCGCTGCCGCCGAACTGCTCGATGGACAGCGTGTAGGACGCGACGTTGCCCCACTTGTCCGCGACGACGAGGTGGGTGGTCTGCGGGCCCTCGGCACCGAGCGGCCGCGTCGCGGTGCCCGCCGGGACGCACGGGCGGTAGTCGCCGTCGGGCGACCCGGCGGCGACGGGCGCCTCGGCGGCGCGGTCGGGGTCGATCAGGCAGGCGCGCTCGCGGGCGTACCCGCGCGACAGCAGCTCGTCCACCGGCACGTCGACCTTGTCGGCGTCGCCCAGGTACCGGCCGCGGTCGGCGTAGGCGAGCTTGGACGCCTCCAGGTAGTAGTGCAGGGCCTTCGCGGGGTCGTCCTTGCCGAGGCGGAAGCCGCCCATGATGTTGAGCGCCTCGCCGACCGTGGTGCCGCCCGACGACGAGGGCGGCATGCCGTACACGTCCAGGCCCCGGTAGGTGACGTGGGTGGGCTTGCGCAGCAGGGCGCGGTAGGCGTCCAGGTCGCGGGTGCCCATCAGGCCGGGGCGGACGTTGCGGGTCGCGTCCGGGGCGACCGGCGGGTCGGCGACCGTCCGCACGATCTCCTCGCCCAGCCGCCCCTCGTAGAACCAGCCGGTGCCGCGCCTGGCCAGCTCGCGGTAGGTGCGGGCCAGGTCCGGGTTGCGGAAGACCGAGCCGACCGCGGGGACGCGCCCGCCCGGCAGGAACAGCTCGCGGGTCGGGACGATGTCGCGGAAGCGGTCCGCGTTCAGCGCCGTCTGGTCGTGGAACTCCTGGTCCACGACGAAGCCCCGCTCGGCGACGGTGACGGCCGGGCGGAGCAGGCGGCCGAGGTCGCGGCTGCCGAAGCGGCGCAGGGCGAGGTCCCACTGCGCGAGCGTGCCGGGCACGCCGACGCCGAGCCCGCTCGTGACGGCCTGGTCGAACGGGAGCGGCCGGCCGGTGGCCGGGTCGAGGAAGGCGTCCTCCCCCATCCGCTTCGGCGCGATCTCGCGGCCGTCGAGGGCGTGGACGCGGCCCGTGCGGGCGTCGTAGTAGGTGATGTAGCCCCCGCCGCCGATCGCCGCCACGTACGGCTCGGTGACGCCGAGGGTGGCGCCGGCGGCGACGGCCGCGTCCATCGCGTTGCCGCCGCGCCTGAGCACGTCCAGCGCGGTGCGGGTCGCGTACGGGTCGACCGTGGACACCGCGCCGCCGTGGCCGGTCGCGACCGGCTGCTTGGCCGGCGGCCGCGGGCGGTGCTCCGCGGCGGCGCCCGCCACCGGGACGGTCAGCGACGCGGCGGTGGTGAGCGCGGCGAGGGCGGCGGCCCAGCGCGCGGCGCCCGAGGGCGCCCGGCTCCTCGATCGCCGTGGCTTCGGACACGGCGGCTTCGAGCGCGGCGGCTTCGACGACGAGTGGGAGCGGAACACCGGACCTCCAGACGAACGCGGCGGTTCCACGTTGTCATCGATCTTCGTCCGGCGCCAGGGAACAAAGATCGTAAAGCGCTTTCTCCCTTTGCGGACGGGGCTATTCGGGCGGGAGCGATCCATTGAAACTGATTCGGTGTGCGGCGGGTGAGTGGGAGGCTGCGGGACGTCGCCAGGCGGCCGCTACCAGCCGGTTTGGCAGTGTCTTACAACAGATCGACCCCAGCAATCCCCCACAAAACGTTGCGATTATGGTCGTACCTGGTGAATTCTTAGGGACTTCGGCAAACCACCATCTCGCGATCAGCGGCGCGGGTTCAGCGCCCCCAGGGCCCCCGGCCTAGGGGGGGACCTATGACCTGGGATATGCGCATGCGCAACAACATGTTCCGGCGGCTGCCGGTGGAACGCGCGACAGGACGGCTCTACGGCGGCCGGCACCGGCTGCGCGTCGTCTACCGGACCCGCGACCTCGTCGTGCTCGGCCTCGGCGTCATGATCGGCTCCGGCATCTTCAAGATCGCCGGGGAGCAGGCCGCCGCGACCGCGGGCCCCGGCGTGCTCATCTCGTTCCTCGTCGCCGGGGGCGTGTGCCTGCTGGTCGCGCTCGCGTTCGCCGAGCTGTCGTCGATCATCCCGGTGGCGGGCAGCTCCTACTCCTTCTCCTACGTCGCGTTCGGCGAGGTGTGGGCGTGGGTCGTCGGCTGGGCCCTGATCATGGAGCTGCTGCTGGCGGCGTCGGTGCTGGCGCGGGTCTGGTCGCTGTACGCGACGCAGGCGCTGAACGACTTCAGCGTCCCGGTCCCGGGGTGGCTCGGCGACCTCATCGGGCAGCAGAAGGGGCCCGACCTGTTCGCCCTGCTCATCCTGGTGCTGGTCGTGCTGATGCTCGCCACCGGCAGCCGGCTGAGCCTGAAGACCCTCTGGTACATGGTGATGGCCAAGGTCATCGTCATCGGGCTCGTCATCGCCACCGGGCTGAAGTTCTTCTCCCCCGGCAACCTCACCCCGTTCGTGCCGCCGGCCCGCCCTGCGCCCGAGGGCGACCAGACGGTCCTGGACGCCTTGCTCGGCGCGATCGGCGGCGGGACCCCGCACGTGTTCGGCGTCTGGGGGATCTTCGCGGCGGCGCCCGCCATCGCGTTCGCCTACATCGGGTTCGACCTCATCGCGACCGCGTCCGAGGAGACCGAGGACGCGCCCCGCAAGGTGCCGCGCGGCATCATCACGGCCCTGCTCGCCGCCGTCGTGCTGTACGCGACCGTGGCGTTCGCGCTGGTCGGCATGGTCGGGACGAACGGCTTCGCCGCGCTGAACCCGGACAAGCTGCTGATCGCCGCCGCGTTCGACTCGGTCGGCGCGGGCGCGATGGGCAAGCTCGTCGACGTGGGCGTCGTGCTCGCGCTGACGACCGTCATCCTGGTGGTGCTGATCAGCCTGACCCGGGTGATCTTCTCGATGTCGCGCGACGGGCTGCTGCCGCGGCCGCTGGCGTCCATGAGCCGCTACAAGGTGCCGTCCCGGGCCACGATGCTGGCGGGCGGCGCGGCCGTGGTGATGTCGCAGACGTTCGACGTGCTCACGCTCGAGCAGCTCGTGGTCATGGGGACGCTTTTCGCGTTCCTGTTCGTGCCCGCCTCCGTGCTGGCGCTGCGGCGCTCCCAGCCCGACCTGCACCGCCCGTTCCGCGTGCCGGCGGCGTCGCTCACCGCCGTGGCGACGATCCTCGCGGTCGGCTGGCTGATGGTGAACCTGAAGGTCCAGACATGGGCCTACTTCGGCGTCTGGATGGTCGCCGGCCTGCTGCTGTACATGGTCTACGGGCGCCGCAAGAGCCAGATGAAGCTGCTGCTGGACGAGCCGCCGCCCGAACGCCCGGTCGCCGCCCGGCTGTCCGCGCCGCCGCCCGGCGGCGCTCCCCTTGCGGGCCCGCCCGGCACCGGGCCGGCCCCGTACCC
>NZ_SMKB01000013.1:0-62913 GCF_004348575.1 Actinomadura sp. 7K534 | reverse complement strand
CCCATAACCCCCGTCACCCTCCCATCGGGATAACGAGTTGGCGCCCACCTAGGCCATCGCGTATGCTCTCGGACGTCGCCAAGCGCCGGTAACCCGGCGAAGACACCCCTCCGGAGCCGCTAAGCTCGGAGAAGCAAGGTCCTGTGGAGCAGTTAGGAGTGCTCGCCACCCTGTCAAGGTGGAGGCCGCGGGTTCAAATCCCGTCAGGACCGCCAGGCGCACCACCACGCGCCCTGGGCAGGTAGCTCAGTCGGTACGAGCGTCCGCCTGAAAAGCGGAAGGTCGGCGGTTCGACCCCGCCCCTGCCCACCACAGATGACCAGCCAAAAGGCCCCGAGACGGCAGTCTCGGGGCCTACTTTGTGACAGCAACGCGCCAGCGAACGACCGTCCGCCTTGCGCCTCACGGTCAGCGCGACGCAGCGGGCCAGATGGGAAGCTGCTCGGCTATAGGGCCTTCTGACAGCCTCATGGAGCATGATGCAGAACTCTTCGGATGGCGGTCACGCTGCAGCGGGCCCGATCACAGCGGGGCAGCCGTCGCGAACGCAGCCAAGCGACTCTGACTGCCCGGCCTCGCCTGATTCCTAAGTTGGCCTCAGGCTCGTGGTGGACACGACCAGCCCAGGGGTGCAGCAAGTCGCCCACGAAGGATGGGCGACCGGCTGAGCCGCGAGGTGGCCGGCACATCGCCGTCCACCCCCGACTCCTCGCCGCCGCCTTGGCGCGACGCCCCGCAGTGAAGTCCCGCGAGCGTCGTCCGGTTGCCTATCTGCCGGCGCGCTCGGTTGTCGCGAATCGCTGGGAGCGGCGGTTTCGTACGGGACGGCGGTTACGCCCGGCTCCGCTGTCACGCCGTCTTTCGGAGGCCGGAGCGGGGATGGTGATGGGGATGCCGGAGGGCGGTCGGGCACCGGTGATGCGGTTGAGTTCGGGATCACCGGACCGCACCCGCGCAGAATGCGGCGTGATGCCGGCCGTCACCATCATCC
Source organism: Actinomadura sp. 7K534 (assembly GCF_004348575.1). Lineage (NCBI taxonomy): Bacteria > Bacillati > Actinomycetota > Actinomycetes > Streptosporangiales > Thermomonosporaceae > Actinomadura > Actinomadura sp. 7K534. Next base: position 61,922 of record NZ_SMKB01000013.1, on the reverse strand, counting down.
GGTCAATCTCATGGCGCTGCCTGGGCAGCACCAGGGTGACCACGGTGCCGGACTCGCCCGCGCGTGCAGTACGGCCGCCTCGGTGCAGGTAGTCCTTGTGGTCGTTGGGCGGGTCGACGTTAACGACCAGATCCAGTCCATCGACATGGATGCCGCGCGCGGCCACGTTCGTGGCGACCAGGACGGAGACGTCTCCGTTGCGGAACTGCTCCAGAGTACGGTTGCGCTGCGGCTGCGACTTACCCCCGTGCAGTGCCGCAGCGCGTACGCCGCTGCTCAGGAGGTTGCGGGTCAGCCGGTCGGCGGCATGCTTCATGTCGACGAACATGATGACGCGGCCGTCGCGGGCGGCGATGTGCGTGGTGGCATCCTGCTTGTCCGCCTCCGTGACGTGCAGCAGGTGGTGCTCCATGGTGGTCACCGCTCCCGCCGACGGATCGACCGAGTGGACGACCGGGTCGGTGAGGAAGCGCCGGACCAGACGGTCGACATTGCGATCCAGCGTCGCGGAGAACAGCATCCGCTGACCACCCGGGGCGACCTGGTCGAGCAACGCGGTGACCTGCGGCAGGCAACCCATGTCGGCCATTTGGTCCGCCTCGTCCAAGACGGTGGTGCGTACGTGCTCCAGGCCGCAGGCGCCCCGGTTGATCAGGTCCGTGAGCCGTCCAGGGGTGGCAACCAGGATCTCCGCGCCGCGATGGAGGGCGGCGGCCTGCCGGGAGATCGAGACGCCACCGACAACGGTGGCCGACCGAAGCTTGAGCGACTGGGTGTAGGGCATGAGGGCGTCGGTGACCTGCACGGCCAGTTCGCGAGTCGGGACGAGCACCAGGGCCAGCGGCTTACGCGGCTCGGCGCGCCGACCGGCGCTGCGGGCGAGCATCGCCAGGCCGAAGGCGAGGGTCTTTCCCGAGCCGGTACGTCCACGGCCGAGGACATCGCGACCGTTCAACGCGTCCGGAAGCGTCGAGGCCTGGATGGCGAACGGCTCCGCCATCCCCTGTCTAGTCAATGTGGACAGCAGGGCCGCCGGCATTTCCAACTCGGCGAACGACGCGGCCGGGGGCAGCGACGGCGTGGAACTGACGGGAAGCGCGAAGTCGTTCTGCCGCCGGGCGGCCGGTTGGCGCGAGGCCCTGGTGGGCGAGTGAGAGAAGCGACGTTGAGACGGACGGGTGCCATGGGTCATGTGCAAAACTTCCCTGAAGTGGCACGTTTCGAGGAAGACTCCGCAGCCCGTGGCCGGAGCGATCGCAAGAACGAACCAAAGTGAACCGCGAAGCACGCCGAAGCCGAAAAGGGCGTCGCGTGATACCGCGGAAGGCGGCTGAAGGACGGGCTCTGGGCTGAGCGGTGTGCAGCCGAGAACCCGCAGCCAAGTACTCGGGGGAGCCGTATGGCGGAACGCCGTAGAAGGGCTACACCCCTGAAAGATCAGACGCGGGCATCGACAGGGAGATCGTTTCCTGCCGGAAGGGGTGCCGGGCTCAGGTGTGGGCCCGGCACCGCACTGTTCGGTTCTCAGGCGGGAACGATGTTCTCCGCTTGCAGGCCCTTCTGGCCCTGCGTGATGTCGAACTGGACCTTCTGGCCCTCCTGGAGCTCACGGAAGCCCTGAGCCGCGATATTGGAGTAGTGCGCGAAGACGTCGCTGCCGCCGCCGTCCTGCTCGATGAAGCCGAAGCCCTTTTCCGCGTTGAACCACTTCACGGTGCCGATGGTCATACTCGTCCCTTCCGAAAGGCAATTACGGAGCCCACACTCTGCGAGCCACGCGTCGCCGTAATGACCCCATCCGGACGGACTACCGGGGAAACAAAAAATGCGCCTGAGGTGAGTACCAGCAGGCGCACATAAGCTTATGGGAACCACAACTGCAACTACCGAGACGCTACCACCGGTGGGTGGATCAGACAACATGCCGGGCGGTGTCCGGCCGACGTGCTCCACTGGCTCGCCGTCCGATCGGAGCCAGATGACCAGATTGTGCGATCTTCCTTGTGGTCGGAGACAAGGCCGGACCGTGGTCCCGCTGGTACGACGAGGCCATCCCGCTGGCCGAAGCCCGCTGCGCCGAGTACCGGGCAGCGAAGGACAAGGGGCCGGACGATGAGCACCGGGCTCCGCTGGCAGGACATCAAGGCCGAAGCACACCGCCGCAATCCTGAACCGGCCGACCCGAGCGCCAGGCGCGGGCGCGTACCGAACTGGACGCCTACGTCGCCGGCCACCAACTCAAGGAGCTTCGCAAGGCCATCGGCAAGACGCAGGCCGAGGTCGCCCAGATTCTCGGTGTCTCACAGTCCCGGGTCTCACAGATCGAGAACGGCGACATCGAAGCCATGGAACTGGAGACGCTCCGCGCCTACGCCACCGCACTCGGCGGCCACGTGGACATCACCGTCAGCGTCGGCCCCCGCTCCATCAAGGTCGCTTGACGCGCGGCGGCTGACAGCAGCGGTGACAGCAACAGCAGGCACCAGCGCCAGCCATGAGCGCACACCGGCAACCGGTCGACCTCGGGCGATGCCCACGCGGCAGGGACGTTGCCATAGCTGAAAAGCGGAAGGTCGGCGGTTCGACCCCGCCCCTGCCCACCACGAAGCCTCTGACCAGCAGGAACATGGTCAGAGGCGCTTTGCTTTCCGGACCTTGAAGCGGGCGTGGAGCACCGGACACATTCCGCCTACAACAATCGGTGCAGCCCAAGTCCCTCCCCTTGCCGGGCCCGCTCAACCCGGCCGCCACCGAGGAGGCCGCCTCCGCCATCACACAGGGCTTGGACCGCGTCTCCGACCAGACCCAGGACCGCGACCCCACCGCCGGCGACGCCCTCAAAGCCCGAGTGGTCAGCGCATGGCGAGGCCGGGCCATGAGCGGCAGCATCGCCACGACCACCCTCGTCCTTGTCGGCGGCTACGCCGGATCAGGAAAGACCGAGTTCGCCCGCTTTCTCGGTGACGTATCAGGCTGGGCGTTCCTTGATAAGGACTCGATAACCCGGCGCCTCACCGAACGCTTGCTGATCTCCTTGGACGGCGACCCGCACGACCGCCACACCGACCTCTATCTGAACGAGGTCAGGCCACTCGAATACAAGTGCCTCATGGACACCGCCAACTACAACATCGATTGCGCTATCTCCACGATCCTCGCCGCCCCGTTCATCGCCGAACTGAAGAACCCGGCATGGTTGAGCCGCCTGACCAACCGGTGCAAGGCCAAGGGCGTGGACGTCGCCGTGATCTGGGTCCGATGTGACGTCGACTCCATGCGCGAGTACATCGAGTTCCGCGACGCCCCACGGGACGCATGGAAGCTCGCCAACTGGGACGCCTACGCCAGCAGGCTCGACACCGAGACCAGCCCGCCCGGCGTCCACCTCACCGTCGACAACCGGCTAGGCGCCGCGATCAGCGTCGCCGACCAGACACGGGAGGCGCTGCGTAGGGTCCTGCCATGACCGGTCACGGCGTGATCCTCTACGGCCCGCCCGCCAGCGGCAAGGACACCATCACCGCCGAGCTGGCACGCCAGGACGCCCGATACGCGCCGCTCGCCAAACTCAAAGCGGGCACCGGCCGCACCACCGGCTACCGCCACATCTCACCCGTCGACCTGGACGAGCTACGCGCCGCCGGGCGCCTGGCCGTCGAGACCCACCGCTACGGCAACATCTACGCCATCGAGCGCGACGACATCGCCGCCCTGGTCGAGGCCGACCGGGTCCCCGTCGTCCACATGGGCAATCTGCCCGACCTGCAACGCCTACGCGCCGCCATCCCGCTCGACTGGACCACCGTCCTCCTTTGGATTCCCCGCGCAGTCTGCGCCGACCGCTCCCAGCACCGCGGAGACGCCGACACCCCCGCCCGTCTCCAGGCATGGGACGAGACCCGCCACGACCTCCACACGGCAACCGGGCCGGTCTTCAACCTGATCATCAACACCAACCAGACCGACCCCGCCGAGGCCGCCCAGCACATCATCACCACCATGGCCACCGGCCCCGGGCCGCCCGTGACCGTCCCGCCCGACCTCGATTAGAAGACGACCGCGCGACAAAGGAACAACGCCCCACGTCTCCCTCTGCCGCGCGGCCGTTACGGCCATGGCCACCCCTCGGGCCGTCTGATGGCCATGGCCAGCTCTCGAATCGATGCACGAGTACATCGAGCAACGCGACGCACCCCGAGACGGCTGGAAACTCGCCAACTGGGATGAGTACACCGCCGGACTCAACACCGAAGACCCACCCGACGCAGCCCACGTCACCATCGACAACCGCCTAGGCGCAGCCGTCAGCCTCGCCGACCAGACCCGCCGAACCCTGACCAGACTCATGACGTAACCCCAGGTCAACGGCCTATAAGCCGTGCCGGATGAGGACTTTCTCTACGTCTTCAAGGGCGCCGCTCCGCGCCGCCGGCGGCCGCCCGCCCCGGCGCGCCGGGCGTGCGGCCTGTCCCGTCCGGTCCCGCCGCGCCGCGTCGCCCGACCGCCTTGCTTGGCGGGATTTACGCGTGAAGCCTCCGGCGCGCGAATACAAGCGCCTGTGAAGCATGCTCGCCCGGGCTGAGGAGCATCTGAGCCTCAACTTCGAATCCGGTGTCACGTAGCCAGGACGACACCTGGTCAGGCTGACGACGGTGGACATGGACCTTCATCGGCTGACCGCCATACCCCTCGGTTTTCAACTGAGACCCGTCGCCGACATGGAACAGGAGTTGAAGCGGTCCGCCTGGGCGCAATGCTCGGTGGAAGTGCCCGAACACGGTCAGCGCCTGTTCATCGGGGATGTGGATCAAGGATTGCCAGGCGAGCAGACCAGCAACCGAGGCGTCCGAAAAATTCGGGTCCGTCATCGAACCAACGTCGAACCGAAGGCCTGGATGATCGCGCCGTGCCACGTCGATCATCCCAGGTGAAAGGTCAATGCCGAACGCGTCCAGACCGAGTTCGTGTAGGTGGGCGGTCACGTGGCCGGGGCCGCAGCCGACATCCGCCACAACACCACCACCAGCCGCCCGCACACTGTCAGCGAACAGCGCCAGAGCCGCGCGAAGGTACTGATGCCCAGCGATGGCACCGCGCACCTGAGCGGCGTAGCTGGCTGCGACTGTGTCATATGAGATTCGGGTGTTGGTCAACCAGTCGTCCGTGCCCATGATCGGCACGGTAGCCCATGGCCACAAGCCATCCGCCGATCTTGGGGAGGGTGAACAGACTGAGCGGGCCAGCGAGACGATCGGTAGAGCGAGCGCGAACCAGGGGGCTACGCCGCCCAATGCAGTTGCTTTAGGGAGGTAGCTGGGTTTGGGCAGGGTGTGGGGTGCCGGTGAACGCGCGGCCTGCTTCGCGGCGGGGTTTGTTCTTGACGGTCTGGTTGTGGGCCCAGCGTCCTGGGGCGACGTGGCGGTGTCCGGCGCGGGTGCGCAGCACCGGCCATCTGCTGGGTTTCTTGATCGCTCGGTGGTGGCGTCTGCCGGTTCGGGGAGGCAGGAGGCGGCTGCGTGCCTCGTGCAGGGCTTCGCCGAGCGCATGGGTGAGCTTGGTGCCGGTGGTCGCGGCTTGGGTGTAGATGCTTCTGCGGATGATGCGGACGCAGGTCAGGTAGGAGATCCGGTCGGTGTCAAGGACCGGCCCGGTGCTGACGGCGGCGTCGTGGGCGAGGCGGCGGATCGCGTGATGGACGGCGAGGAAGGCCCAGAGCTCTTGGCGGGCCCCTTCGGGGGTGCGTGAGCGCAGCGGCCCGGATGGGCCGAGATGGTTCTTCAGCTCGTCGAAGGCCAGCTCGATCTCCCAGCGCTGCCGGTAGAGCGCCACCAATTCCTCGGCCGGGTAGGCATGGTGGTCGGTGAGCGTCGTCCCCAGATGGACGACGTTGTCGCCGGCGGCGTAGCTGATCACGCGGAAGACGATGTGTGCGGGTGGCGTCCGGCCTTGCTCTCCGGCTCGCCGTCGAACCCTCTTGCTGCAGGTCGAGGTGGACAGGACCGACCCGTCGGCGAGTTCCGCCAGCACGGTGCCCAGGTGGTTGGACTGCAGTCTGACCAGCAGATCGGCTCCGGTCGCGGTGAAGGCGTCCACGACCTCGGCCGACCAGAACCCCCGATCGGCGATCACCAGGTCGTCGATCCCCGTGGCGGGTGCCAGATCAAGTGCCAGGCTCCGTTCCCCGTCCCGGTAGCCGCCCATCGCCGCGTCCAGCACCCCATGCGTTCCGATCTCTGACAGAACCACAGCCCTGATCTGCGGAAACCCGAACGGGATGCCTCTGGATGAGGGCCCGTCGAACCTCTGGCCATTGCTGACCGAGTCTGGAACATCGAACTGGGTGCCGTCCACGGCCAGCAGCCGCATCCCACGCCACCAGGCCCCCGGTGTCGCCGTCCCGGCCAGCGGACCAGCCACCTGTCGGAACAGGGACTCCAAGACCTGTTCACCCAGCCGGACCCGTGCCCGGCACAACGAGGACCGGTTCACCCCGGCCAGAGCCCGGCTTCCCGGCAGCCCTCCGGCCAGCAGCCGAACGACCTCTCTCATAGGACTCCCGGGCGAACAGGCACAAGGCGAGCACGAAGTAGACCACCAGCCGCGACGGCAGCAACCTGCGCCGCCGCTCCAACCGGCCGTGCTCGGCCACCACCTCATCGACCAGTTCGGGAGGGAACACCGTCGTCAGGACTCCAAGCCGCACCCGGAACCCGGCAGGCCGCCCTGTCACGCCGCCGGCATCACTCCGGCCGCCGATGCTGAAACCCGGCCACCCGGCCCCTGCTCACGGCGCATTCCGCCGCTCCTTCCAACCCGATCCACGTCCCCGAGAACCGGCAACACGATCAAGGAACACCAGGGCATTACGGCCCGGTATGACCCACCCGTGACGCGCACGAACCACGACCGTGACCCGCCAGACAAGCAACCCCGGCTGGACGAGCCGACTGAGGAACCCCGTGGTTCCCCAGACCCCTCCTGGACCCGGAACACACGATCACGCGCAACGCACCGGCCCACCTGACCACCGTTCGCGTGATCGTGCGCCCCGCACCGAGCAGCACCCCCACCGGCTAAAGCAACTGCATTGGGCTACGCCGCCCCCTGGGCCCCTGCGAGCCGGGGCACTCGTTCGCGCGAGACGGTCTGTCACACATTGCGCGTCGTTCGCGCGAACGAGCACCCCGGACCGGTCGGTGCGAGTGCTTGAGCTTGCTAACGCTGGTGCTAACGGCGGCTCTGGACGAGGGTGGAACCTAAGAGCGTTCGAGAGGGGCAGCCCAGCAGGTCAGCGGACATCGCTGGACGGGTGTGGATCTTGTTCGTGAGACTCGTAATGACTAGGTCGGCGACGTGCCCGTTTATCGTCCCCAGAGCGCTTGCCCACCGAGCATGTGTGGCCACTTGGTGGGCATGGTGCTCACTCGGGCGACGAGTCACAAACTTCAGGTTGTGAGTTACCGTTGCGGCATGTTGCCCGGGAATTCTGATGACCAGTTGACGCTCGAAGCCGTGGCTGTGCTCCTCACAGGGTTAGTGAAGGCGTTCGACCTGCATGCCGACGCCAACCCAACTCGTGCCTTCGGTCTGCGTGCACACGCCGACGAGGTGCGCAATTACCGCGATGACCTACTCAAGATGATCGGTGTAGCACCCGGTACAGCCTTGTCGAATCACGGGGGCCACGGAGAGTGGACTGTCACTATCGGGAAACTCGCTTCCGACGACTCCCAGTGGCCGCTGCAACCGTCACGCGACCCGTGGTCAGCCGCCAGCTAGCGACCACAACGGCACCTCCTTCCGCGTGAGCGGCAGCGGAACGGCAACGACGAAAAGCCGAGGTTAACGGGCCGGAGGGTGACGACAGCCCTGACGACAACGACGGCCGCCACACCGCACCACGGGCGCACGTCGGGCACCTGCCAACCTCGGTAGACGCCATGGCGGCAGGGTGGTTGCTACTTCTGAAAAGCGGAAGGTCGGCGGTTCGACCCCGCCCTGCCCACATCTAAGCCTCTGACCACTACAAATACGGTCAGGGGTGCTCGTGTTTTCGGACCCTTGGCACGCTGAGGCGGATGTGCACCGCTCGAACACGCTCATCGCCCCTCGATGACGGTTGCCATCTAACTTGGGCGCCCTTCGTCGCCATGCTCGCTGGGTGCTGTCGGCTCTGGTGTCTTGAGTGAAGAGGTGGGGGCCGGACGCTGTTGCGGCCTGGGGAGGCGCGCAGCGGTCGGTTGGTCAGATTGTCCAGGTGGAGGAGTGGGTGCCGCCTACCACGCGGCCTCGTTTGATTGTGGTTCGGCGGCCGGGGGCGTTGCGTAGGACGTCGGTTAGCCGGGCGGTAGAGAACAGCACCAGGTCCGCTGCCGCGCCTGGGCGGATGCCGTCGGACGGGGCGCCGACGTAGTGCGCCGCGTTGACCGTCACCATGTCGAAGACCCGCCTGAGCTGCCGGTCCGACCACATGCGGGCGGCGATCGCGGTCACCATGGCTACTTCCGCCGGGTCGAGGCGGCCGAAGGGGAACCACATGTCGTTCATGTTGTCGCCTCCGGCGGCGACGGTGACGCCGCGGGCGAGCAGCTCGTGGAGGCGGGCCACGCCCCTGCCGAAGGGAGAGGACGGGTCCCCGACCAGCAGCAGGTTGCCCATCGGGCAGACGCACAGGTCGATGCGGGCCGCCAGGACCGCGTCGATGACCTCGGCGGCGGCCGTGTCGTCGTAGGCGTCGAGGGCGCAGCAGTGGCCCGCGCGGACGCGGCCGGTGAGGCCGGCCTCGACGGTCGAGCGTGCGAGCTTCTCCAGGTCGCGCTGCCCCGGGTCGTAGCTGTAGTCGCAGTGGACGTCGAGGTCCACGCCGGTCACCGCGGCCAGTTCGACGAGCAGGTCGATGTGCCGGTGCCGGTCGCGGGGCTCCTCCACGTCGGGGGCTCCGCCGAGGACGTCGGCGCCTGAGGTGAGGGCTTCGCGGAGGAGGCGCAGGGCTCCGGGGTCTCGGACGATGCTCTCCTGGGGGAACGCCACGAGCTGGATGTCGATCATGTCGCGGTGGCGGTCCCGCAGTTCCGCGAGGACGCCCAGGGCGGAGAGGCCGCCCACCGGGTCGACGTCGACGTGGGCGCGCAGCGTTCCCACGCCGTGGCCGACCGCGAGCCGGATGGCGGTGGCCGCGCGTTCTCGCAGTCCGTCGGGGGTGTAGCGGGCCTTGATGTGGCGAGTGCGTTCCAGCGCGGCGTCCAGGGGACGTTCGTGGTCGGTCGGGGGCAGGTGCGGGTGCGTCAGCGCCTTGTCGATGTGGAAGTGGGGTTCGACGAATGCGGGGGTGAGGAGCCCGCCGTCCGCGTCGATGGTCTTCGCGGAGGGCGGGGCGGTGAGGTCGCCGATCGCGGCGATCCGCCCGTCGGCCAGGTGGACGTCGACCGGGTCGGCGGAGTCGAGCAGGCGGGCGCCGCGGATCAGCAGGGGTTCAGCTTCCGGCGGCATCGGACCGTCCTCGTTCGGTGCCGAATCCGTCCAGCGTGCTGCGCTCTTCGAGGGTGTTCAGTTCCTCGAAGAGCGTGATCTGCACGTCGCCGGGCGCGTCCAGCCGGGCGTTGAGCGACTGCCAGGGGGTGATGGTGGGCGGGGCGACGGACGCGGCGCCCGCCTCCAGGAGGCGGTCGTTGACCGAGCGGGTGTCGCCGACCTCGAAGGCGACCCGGAACTTCGGCGCGACCTGGCGGCCCACCTCCACCTCGTCGATGAGCCGCTTCTGCGCGGGGTTGGCGATCTCCAGGGTGGCCCGGCCGGCGTCGAGGATCACCACCCGGGCGTCGCCCTCGCCGGAGAACGCGGCCTGCTCGGGCAGGCCGAGCGCGTCACGGAAGAAGGCGACGGCGGCCTCGTAGTCCTCCGCCTCGATGACGAGGCGCAGTTGGCGGACGGCCGGAGCTCCGTCGTCGTTCGCGGTCATGGGAGCTCCTTCGTTTCGGACGGTCCGGGGGTCATGCCGACGAGGCCCCTGCCCAGGGTGGCGGGGTCCCTCGGCGCCCATCGGCCGCCGGTGACCTTGTCGAGGAAGTCCTCGAGCACCGCGTTGAACGCCGCGGGCTCTTCCAGGTTGAGGGTGTGGCCGGTGCGCGGCAGCACCGCCAGGGCGGCGCCGGGGATGGTCCGCTTGAGCATGATCTTGACGTCGAGGCAGCCGTCGTCCTCGTCGCCGACGACCAGCAGCACCGGGGTTCGCGCGGCCGCAAGGCGGTCCCGCAGGTCGTACAGCGAGGGGCGTTCCGCGAGGACCTGGGAGAACGTCATGGACATCCCGATCGGGTCGCGGCGGGCCAGCCGGGAGCCGAACGAACGCCACCCGTCCGGGTCCTTGAGCCGGTACTGCACGCGGGTGGGGCCGTTCTGGTAGGCGTCCGCGGCGGCCCGCACGTCTTCCCGGAACATGCGGGCGGCGGTGCGCGCCTCCTCGGCGAACCCGGTCCGCTGGTGGGGAGCCGAGCCGTACCCTGCCCCGGCCACCGTGGCGCTGAGGCAGCGTTCCGGGTGCTCCAGCATCAGGTGGACGGCGCAGAAGCCGCCCATCGAGAGGCCCACGACGTGGGCCGCGTCGAGGCCGAGCCCGTCCAGCACGGCGAGCGCGTCCCGGACGGCGGTGTGCTGCCCGTAGCGGTCCGGGTCCGCGGGGACGTCGGACGGGGGGTAGCCGCGCGCGTTGTAGCGGACGCAGGTGTACCGGTCGGCGAAGTGAGCCGCCTGTGCCCGCCAGTCGTGCAGGTCACCGGCCACCTCGTGCAGGAAGAGCAGGGGCGGTCCGGAGCCTTCGACCTCGACCGCCAGGCGGGTGCCGTCGGGGGCGGTCACCGTGGTCATTCCCGCGCCTCCCCGGCCCGCGCGTCCTTCAGCGCGGCCCATGCCGGCCACACGTGCCGCATGAGCTGGAACGACAGCGCCGTGACGGGCATGGGGAAGTCGCCCTCGTCCGCTTCGCGCTGCACCGACCGCATGTCCTTCAGGAGGATGTCGAGGTCCTCGCCCGGCACGTAGTGCTCCCACCAGGGCTTGACGCGCCGCCAGTTGTCGACGACCCAGCTGCCGCCCACGCTGACCGACAGCATCTCCATCAGCCGGCCTTCGTCGACGCCGTACTCGTCGGCCAGCCGGATCGCCTCGAACACGCCCATCATGTTGATGCCGAAGGTGAGCTGCACGGCGAGCTTGGCCGCCTGCGCCGTGCCCACCTCGTCGCCGACGTGGAAGATGTTGCGGCCCATCAGGTCCAGCAGCGGGCGGAGCCGCCCGAACACCTCGGCCGGGGCGGACACCATCAGCGTCAGGGTGCCCGCCTCGGCTCCCCAGGGGCCGCCGGACATCGTCGTGTCGACGGCGGTCACGCCGTGCCCGCCGAGTTCGGCCGCCAGCGCCTTCATCGTGGACGGGTCGAGGGTGCTGGCCACGACGGCGGTGACCGGGCGGTCCGCGCGGGCGACGCCCTGCTCGCCGAGCAGGACCTCGCGCGTCTGCGCGGCGTCCCGTACCACGGAGATGACCACGCCGGAGGACGCCTTCGCCGCATCCAGCGGGGAGTCCACCAGTCGGACACCCGCCTCGGCGGCCTTCTCGCGGCGTTCCGGCGAGGGATCGTAGCCGTGCACGTCGTGGCCGCCCTTGACGAGGTTGGCGGCCATTCCGAGGCCCATCGCGCCGAGGCCGATGAAGCCGATGCTCTCCGTCATGTCCGCTGCGCTCCCAAGGTGGTGGAGCCGGGGCCGGTGGCGGCCGCCGGCAGGTCGCCGACCCGGGCCTCCTGCCCGTCCCGGGGTTTGATCAGCACGATGTGGACGAGGCTCACCGTGCCGGCTCCGTCCTGGCGAAGGGGCTCACCCGGGGCTCGCCGCGGAACTGCACCGTCTTGTACTCGGTGAACTCCCGCAGCCCCTCCTCGCCGGCCTCGCGCCCGAAGCCGGACGCCTTCACGCCGCCGAACGCCAGCGCCGGAGACCCGTCTGTGGCGGTGTTCACCCATACGGTGCCGGCCTCCAGGTCACGGCTGACCGCGAAGGCGCGGTCGAGGTTCGTGGTCCACACGGACTGGGCGAGGCCGTAGTCGGTGGCGTTCGCCAGCTCGACGGCCTCCCGCTCGGAACGGAAGGTGGTCACCGACAGGACGGGTCCGAAGATCTCCTTCTGGAACACCGGCGACTCCCGCCCCACGGAGGCGATCACGGTCGGCGGGTAGAAGGCGCCCGCTTCCAGGTCGGGACCGCCGGGCGGGTTCCCTCCGGTGAGCACCTTCCCGCCGGCGTCCGCCCCGGCGAGCACGGCGGCGTGCACCCGGTCCCGGTGCTCGTGGTGGATGAGCGCCCCGATGTCCGCGCGTGGGTCGTCGGGCATCCCGACCCGCAGCGCGGACGCCCTGTCGACGACGGCGGCGGTGAACTCCTCGGCGACGGTCTCGTCCACGAGCAGGCGCGAGCTGGCGACGCACGACTCGCCCTGGTTGGCGAAGGCCGCGAAGACGATGCCGTCGGCCGCCGTCTCCAGGTCGGCGTCGGCGAAGACCACGTTGCCGGTCTTGCCGCCCAGCTCCAGGCCGACCCGGGTGAGGGAGCCGGCCGCCGCGCGCATCACCTCCCGGCCGACCCTCGTGGACCCGGTGAACGACACGTAGGAGACCAGCGGGTGGGTCACCATGGGGAGTCCCGCGTCCGGGCCCGTGCCGGTCACGACGTTCACCACCCCGGGCGGGATTCCGGCCTCCTCGCACAGTGCGGCGATCTCCAGTGCGCTGCCGGACGTGAACTCCGACGGCTTGGCCACCACGGTGCATCCGGCGGCCAGGGCGTAGGGGAGCTTCTGCAGCAGGATGAGCGCCGGGAAGTTCCAGGGAATGATCAGCGCGGCGACCCCGACCGGTTCCCGGGTCGCGAGCGCGGTATAGGCGGGGGCCAGGCCGGTGTAGGACTCGCCCTTGGACGTCCGCGCGAGCGCCGCGGCCTGCCGGACGTGCGCGATGCCCAGGTCGACGTCCCCGCGCGCGAACCGCAGCGGCTTCCCGACCTCCTCGGAGTCGAGTGCGGCGAGCCGGTCGGCGTCGCGTTCCAGGAGCGCGGCCAGGTTCTCCAGCAGCCCGGCGCGGGCCATCGCGGGGGTGCGCCGCCAGTCCGCGGAGGCGAACGCCTCGGCGGCGGCGCGGGCGGCGGCGTCCACGTTCTCCGCCGTGCCGGCGGCGTAGCGGGCCACGACCTGGTTCGAAGCCGGGGCCCTCCGGTCAAGTAGCGGGCCGTCCACCCGTTCCCCGGCGATGTGGTGACCATGGACGCGGACGGCGGTCGTCTGGGTGCTCATCGGCTCATCTCCACGATCTCGCTGCCCGCGATGTGCGGAACCTGTCCCTGGCCGGCCGCGACGACCGCCTGCCATTCGGGGTCCTCGCGGAACGCCGTCCAGCGGGTCTCGCGGTCCTGCTCGTCGGTGAATTCCAGGACGTAGACGAGTTGTTCGCCCTTGGTCAGCCGCCGCAGCCAGGGGCCGTGCGCGGTGATGCCGTGCTTGGCGAACAGCGGCAGGCTCGTGTTGACGAACTGGTCGAACAGCGCCTCGGTGTGGCCGGGCGTGATGGTGTAGTAGCGCATTTCGGCGATCATGTGGCTTCCTCGTCGGTTCGTTCAGGACCAGGCGGCAAGGACGTCGCGGGTCGACGCGACGACGGCGAACCGGCTCTCGGCGGTGCGGAGCGCCGCGGCGTGCAGGTCCATGTCCCAGGACGCGCATGCGTCGGCGGCGATCGTGACGTAGAAGTCGCGGGAGAACGCCTCGCGGGCGGTGGTGTCCACGCACACGTTCGTGGACACGCCGCAGCACAGGACGCTGTCGCGTCCCAGGCTGCGCAGGACCAGTTCCAGGTTCGTCCCGGTGAAGCCGCCGTACCGGTATTTCTTGACGATGTGGTCTCCGGGCCGTGGCTCGACCTCTTCGAGGATCCGCTGCCCCCAGGACCCGTCGAGGCAGATGTCCGGAGCGGAGTACGCGGCGCGTGAGCGCGCGTCCCGCCACACCGGTGAGTCACTGGCGCCGCCCTGCAGCGTGGTGTGCTGGCTGTGGATCACGACCGCCCCGGCCCTGCGGGCCGCGTCGGCGAGCTCGGCGACCACCGGCAGGATCCGCTGGGCATGGCTCACGTCTCGGCCACCGACGGTGACGGCCTTGCCTTCCGGATGCACGAAGTCGTTGGACAGGTCGATGAGGATCAGCGCCGTCCGCTCCGGCCGCAGCCGGTCGGCCAGCGTGGCGAGGGCCGTCATGCCAGGGCCTCCGCCGCGTGCTGGAGCGAGCCCGGCCGTCGCTCCCCGCGGCCGGCCGCGGGGCCCCGTCCGGGCGCGGTCGGCAGTGCGGTGACGAGCCACCGCCGGCCGAGCCGGTCGGCCGCGGCGGACGGGTCCGCGGTGGGCGCCATCAGCGCGTACAGTCCGCGCCTGCCCTCCAGGCCGGTGGCGGGAGCGGTCATGCCCGCACCGGCAAGGCGGGCGGCTTCCAGCCCGTTGCGGGCGGCCATCCGCCGCTGGAACGTTCCCAGCAAGGTGCCGGACAGCGTCTCCAGCCCGGACGCCTGGGTGACGGCGATGCCGAGCGCACGGAGCGCGGCCTCCCCGTCCAAGCCGTCGTGGCGGGCGGCGGCCGAGGCGGAACCCACGAGCACCGCCGCGCACACCGGGTCCCAGCCGCCCTCGATGCGACCGTCCAGTGAGTCGTACACCCGCAGGGCGGGCTCCAGCGCGACGGCCAGGTTCTCCACCACTGAGGGTCCGTCGCCCCCCGCGTGGTGCAGGAGAGCACAGGCCACCCAGTACGCGACGGCCGCCCGCTGGTCTCGCGCGGCCGCGGCCTCCAGTTCGGGGAGGTTCTCGCACAGGGCGGTGGCCGCGACGGCCGCCGCGGGGGCGACGGGCGCCTCGGCGACGAAGCTCGCTACGCGCGCGGTCGTCTCCGTCGTCATCGGGCCGCCACCTTCCGTCGCGATTCCTCTAGGAGCGCCTGGACGGTCCGCGGTCCGTCGTCCCGTGTCAGGTGGGTGACCGCGTCCCAGATCGGTTCCGCCCGGCCGGGCGCGAGAGCCTCGGCCTTGGCGATGAGCTCCTCGTCGGTCAGCGGGCGCAGTAGGCTGCCCCGCGCGTGCTCGACGACCGACTCGACGGTGCCTCCGCCGGCGGTGTGGATCTCCAGCACGGCCGAGTCCCGTGGCATGTGCGGTTCCGGGCACAGTTCGACGCGCGCGCGCAGCCCGGCCAGCGCCGGATCGGCCACCGCCGCGTCACTGAACTCGGCGAGCCCGCCGGTGCCGCGGGCCAGGCCCGCCGCCACCCCGTGCACCGCCGAGAAGCGCGCCTGCAGACCGGTCCGCGGGTCGAGCCGTCCCATCAGCTCCGGGACCAGCGGATGGCAGCGGTAGCGGATCCGGACGACGTCCGCGGCGGCGACGCCGCGCTCGTGCGCCCGCACGGCCGCGTCGATGCCGGGATGCGCGACGATGCCGCACGGATAGGGCTTGAAGGTGTTGTCGGTCAGCTCCCAACGCGTTCCGAAGGCGTCGAGAAGACGGCCGGGTGATCGGTCTCCGGGCGCGAGGGCCCGCAGCAGCCCGCCGGTGTCGGGCAGGACGGCCGCGGCGTCAGCGGTGAACCGGCCGCGGGCGGCCTCCCCGGCGGCCAGCAGCCCGCCCGCGGCGGCCTTGCCGGCGTGGAACGGCTTGACCTCGGTGCCGAACGCCTCCCGGTGCCCGAGTGTCTGCAGGGACGCCAGGCGAAGCGCGTCCGAGATCCGGTCGCGGTCGAGTGCGCCGAGCAGTGCCGCGGTGACCGCGGCTCCCACCACCCCGCAGGTGCCGGTGATGTGCCAGCCCCGGTCGTAGTGCTCCGGGCTGACCGCCAGGCCGAGCCGCAGCTGGACCTCGCAGCCGAGGGCGAAGGCCGCCAGCAGGTCGCTCCCGGACGCGTCCGCGGTCCAGCCCGCCGCCCACGCCGCACCGAGGACGCTCGCCCCGGGGTGGATGACCGTCACCAGGTGGGTGTCGTCGAAGTCGTCCAGGTGCCCGGCGAAGCCGGTGAGCAGCGCCGCGTCGGCGGGACTCGCGGTTCCGCGCACTCCGGGAGCGGCGGGGATGCCGGACGCCGCCGCCAGCGCGGCGGCCAGCCGGATGACCTGGGGGGATTCGGACGCCCCCAGGGCCACGGCCAGCACGTTGAACAGCGTCCGGCGCGCGGCCGCGGCCACGTCCTCGGGGAGCGGCCGGGAGGCGGTGTCGAGCACCGCCTCGGCGATCTCCTCGTAGGACGGTGCGGACGGGGAGGTCATGTGCTCGGCTCCAGCCAGGTGATGGCGCCGAACGAGAAGGCCAGCTGGGCCAGCCCCTCGCCGGAGGCGCCGTGCCAGTGCTCTTCGCCCGGCTCGATCCACACGGTGTCGCCCGCCGTCACCTGAAGCGGCTCCTCGTCACGGCGTCCGACGAAGCCGGATCCCGACACCACGTGGACGACCTGGCCGTCCGCGTGGATGTGCCAATGGCCGCGCACGCCCGGATCGAGCCGGATCAGCGCGGTGGTCGCCTTGCTGGTGGGCCCGCCGTGGATGTCGGAACTGAACGCGGCGCCGGTGAACCGCTCCGGCGAAGGTACGGGCGTCGGGTCCTGGAGCAGGTCCGCGGTGCGGAAGAGCTTCACGCCAGTGCCCCCGTCCGCTGCGAGCCGTCGTCGGTGGGAGTGATGGACACCTCGGTGAAGCGCCGCATGGTGTCGACGAGGGCGGTCTCCGCCGGGAGGCGCTCCATGCTGGAGGCGCCGAGGAAGCCGACGGCGCCGGGAACCATCCGCAGCACCTCCTGGGCGTCGTCCGGGGTGGCGATGGGACCGCCGTGGCACACGACGAACACGTCCTCGCGGGCGGCCTTGGCCGCGTCGTGGATCTGCGCGGTGCGGGCCGCGGCGTCCGCCAGCGACATCGGGGACGTGGAGCCGATCATCCCGGCGGTCGTCAGACCGACGTGCGCGACGACGATGTCGGCGCCGGCGGCGGCCATGTCGCGCGCCTCGTCCTCGGTGCGCACGTAGGTGGCCGTGAGCATGTCCATCTCGCGGGCGGTGCGGACCATCTCCACCTCCTTGTCGAAGCCGTAACCGGTGGCCTCCAGGTCCGCCCGCACGCTGCCGTCCAGCAGGCAGACCGACGGGAAGTTCTGCACCCCGGCGAACCCGAGTTCCTTGAGGCGCCCCAGGAACAGCGGGATGTTCTTGAAGGGGTCCGTGGCGCAGACGCCCGCCAGCACGGGCGTCCGGCTCACGACCGGCAGGACCTCGGCGGACATCTCGACGACGATGTCGTTGGCGTTGCCGTACGGCATCATCCCGGCCATCGACCCGCGCCCGGCCATCCGGAACCTGCCCGCGTTGTAGATGACGATGAAGTCGACGCCGGCCTCTTCCGCGCACTTGGCGGACAGCCCGGTGCCGGCGCCCGCGCCGATGAGGGCCCGGCCGGACCGGATCCGCTCGCGGAAAAGAGGGACGTGATGCTGGCGGCTCATGGCCGTTACCTCCAAGTGGGTGTGGGGCGGGCTGCGGGTTCACCCGGCCGGTGCCGGTGCCCGTTCACGGGCGGTGCTCCGGCGGAGCGTCCGGGGGCAGCCGGTAGAAGGGCGTGCGCTCGGCGACCGCGTCGAGGAGGCCCTCCTCGACGACGACCGCGATGTCCCGTGGATCGACGATCTTGATCTCGGCGAAGCGGTACTTGAGCGGCGCGGTGACGCGCGAGGACATCAGGTAGCCGCCCGCGACGACCAGCGCGAGCGCCTCGTACAGCTCCAGTCGCCGTTCGGCCAGGCGCTCGACCGCCGCCAGGCCGGGGTCGGGACCCAGCTCGTCGAGCGCCCTCAGCAGCGGTGCGACCAGATCGGGACGCGTCTTGACCACCTGGTCGAGCAGGTCGGTGTGCACGCCGGCCTGCACCCCGGACGGCAGCCCGGCGCCGCTCTCGATCATGGCGTCCGCGACCTGTCCGAGCCGCACGCGGGCGTCCGGCGGCACGGTCGTGCCCCGATCCTCGCCCTTCCTCGCGGTCGTCATGCGGGCACCTCCACGTCGCGGCGGTGGGCGACCAGGGACCGGGCGCAGCGCAGCGCGTTGGCCGCGATGGTCGCGGTGGGGTTCACGCCCGAGGACGTCGGGAAGACCGAGCCGTCGAAGACGTACAGGTTGGGAACGTCGTGGCACCGGCCGTGCGGGTCCACCACGGAGGCGTCCGGGTCCTCGCCCATCACGGCCGTGCCCATCAGGTGCCATCCCGTGCCGCGCAGGTTCGGGTTGAAGATCTTCTGCTTGGCCCCCATGGCGTCGAGCACCTCGGACAGGCGCTCCAGGTGCCAGGCCATCATGGCCCGGCTGTTGTCGGACGTGCGGTACTGGATCCGCACCCCCGGGACGCCGTCCGCGGCGGCCTGCTCGTCCAGCAGCACCCGGTTCGCGGGATCGGGCAGGTCCTCGCAGATGACCCCCCAGATCGCCGAATGGCCGTGCCGTTCGCGCAGCAGCCGGGTGAAGTTCGCGCCCCATACGGGCTCGTCGCCCCAGGTGCCCGGCAGCATGAAGGACAGCGGCGCGCCGGAGGGGAGCAGGTTCCATTTCGCGCCGCGCACGAAACCGCGCGAGCGGTCGGTCTCGTAGAACTCCAGGGAGTGCAGGTACTGGCCGAGCGGCCCGCGCCAGGACTCCAGGTCCTCGTCGAAGATCCCGATCGCGTTCCCGAAGGGGTGCATCATCAGGCGCCTGCCGACGAGGCCGCTGGAGTTGGCGACGCCGGTCCCGTCGGCCGAAGCGAGCAGGATGCGGGTCGTGCCGATCGCGTTGGCGCACAGCACCACCACCCCGGCGCGGATCTCGTGCCGCACGCCGTCGGCGTCGAGGTAGGTGACACCGGTCGCGCGGCCCCGGTCGTCCAGGAGCACCTGTTCGACCGTCGCCCGGACCGTCAGGCGCACCTGGTCCTTGGCCAGTGCCCGCCAGTGGGTGCGGTCCGCGGACGCCTTGGCACCGGTGGGGCAGCCGAAGGGGCAGGCGGTCCGCTGCGCGCACGCGTGCAGCGGGCCGTAGTCGGCGGTGGCGATGGCGTTGCTGCCGGGCCACCAGTGCCAGCCGAGCTTGTTCAGCGCCTCCGCGCCCCGCCGCCCGAGCTTGTTGAGCGGCACGGGCGGCAGCGGCGGCGGCGTGGTGGGGGGAAGCGCGGGGTCGCCCTCAAGGCCGCTCACGGCGAATTGCCGTTCGACCTCGTCGTAGTAGGGCTCCAGGTCCCAGTACCCGATGGGCCAGTCGTCTCCGACGCCGTCCATGGTGCGGGTGCGGAAGTCCGAGGGGAGGAAGCGCTCCCAGTGGGCCGCGTACAGGACGGTGCCGCCGCCCACGCCGTTGTACATCAGGGCGGTGATGTCCGACTCGGTGTCGTCGATGGGGTAGTCGCCGGCGGCACGGCGCTGGTTCGGGTCCCAGTTCCAGTACTTGCGGGACGTGAGTTCGAAGTCGGCGTGGCCCGCGCGGGCCTTCTCGTAGTCGGGCCAGTCGCCCTGCTCCAGGCACGTGACCCGCATACCGGCGCGGGCGAACTCCTGCGCGGCGACCGCGCCCGAGGGGCCGGCCCCGACGATCAGGACGTCGCAGTCGTCGCGCACTTCCCGTCCTCTCCTTCGTCGATCTTCTTCTGGTTCATGACCGTACTGCTATGTATGGCCAAATGTCCACTTATTGTGTGGCGTCAATGTACTGGTGGTGTACTGGCCAGCAGGGTCAGCAGCAGCCGCGCCGCCCGCTCGCCGAACTCCGGGGTGTTCAGCGCCGCCGGGGAACGCTCCACGGCGACGTGCGGGGCCAGCGAGTCCAGCAAGGCCCGTTCGAGCGCCGCGTCGGCCTCCGGCCAGTGGAACGCCCCGCCCGGCTCCGACAGGGCGGAGAGCCCGCCGGTCGGCAGCAGCAGCGTGACCGGCCCGCGCGCGGCCGACACCTTCGCGCCGAGCCGCTCGCCGAGCGCGGCCGCCTCCCGCGGATCGGTGCGCATCAGCGTCGCCGTGGCGTTGTGCGGGTACAGCCGCCGCTCCCGGTACGGTTCCGGTACGGTCTCGGGCGCGCCGAAGTTGACGATGTCCAGCGCCCCGGTGGACACGACCTGCGGGATCCCCCGCCGGCCCGCGGCGGCCAGCCGGTCCGGCCCCGCGCTCGCCACGCCGCCGGCCAGGTCGTCGGCCAGTTCCGTGGTGGTGAGATCGAGCACGCCGGACAGCCATCCGTCCGCGGCCAGCGACTCCAGCGTCCTGCCGCCGAGCCCGTTGGCGTGGAACACCAGCACGTCCAGGCCCCGTGCCTCCAGCGTCCGGCAGGCGCGGGACACGCCGACGGTCGTCACCCCGAACATGCTGGCGGCCACCATCGGCGTTCCGTCCCGCCCCGCGGCGGACGGGACCGGCCGGCCCAGTTGGGCTCCCAGCATCGCAACCGCCCGGTCGAGGACGAAGCGGCTCAACGTGTTGAGCCCGGCGATGTCCACGATCGAGGGGACCAGCAGCAGATCGCTGGCCCCCACGTGCGGACGGGTGTCCCCGGACGCCATCGTGGTGACGATCATCTTGGGCACGCCCAGCGGCAGCGCCCGGAAGCCGGGGGCCAGCACGCTCAGCGCTCCGGAGCCGCCCATGCCGAAGGCGGCGTCCACCTCGCCGGTGTCCCGCAGGGATCCCAGCAGGGCGGCCACCCCTTCCGCCATGGCGGCCAGGGCCTCCCCGCGAGTGGGAAGCCCGGCGATCTCGCCCACGGCACGGCCCGCCGCCCGTGCCACCTCCGCGCGGGTCACGTCGGGCCTGGTCTGCGGATCCCCTCGGACGCCCACATCGACCAGCAGTGGACGCAGGCCCGCCTCAACCAGGAGATCGCGGACGTAGGCGTACTCGGCGCCCTTGGTGTCGAGCGCCCCGGCGAGGACGACACGGCTCACAGTGTTCGCTCCATCACCAGCGTCGGTTGTTCTCCCCTGCGCCGCTTGACCACGACCGTCGCCGAGATGGCGGCGATGGTCGCCGCGTAGGGCAGCATCAGGACGAACTGCGGGGGCAGGACGTCGTTGAAGTCGAGCTGCGACTGGATGCCGAACGCCAGCGCGGACCCGAAGAACACCGCCGCGACCGACACCCCGATCGGGGCCAGCCCGCCGAGCAGGACCGCCGCGAAGGCCAGGTAGCCGCGTCCCTGCGCGATGTTGTCGGAGAAGGAACGCACCTGCGCCAGCGACAGCTCCGCGCCGGCCAGCGCGCACAGCAGCCCGCCGACCTGCAGGGACGCCATCCGGTAGAGGTCCACCGGCACCCCGGCGCTGCGCGCCGCGAACGGGTCGCTGCCGCAGGCGCTGAGCCGCAGGCCCGCCCGGGTCCGCCGGATCACCCACCAGGAGAGCCAGGTGAGCGCGAACGCCGCGAACGTCAGCACCGACAGGCCCGCGAGCGGCCCCCCGAACCCGGCCAGCGGGCGCGGGAGCCCGATGGGCGACTGGATGGCGGCCTCGGTGTCGAAGAAGGCCACCAGCGCGAAGCCCGTCGCCCCCGCGGCGCTCATCGACAGGCCGAGCCCGACGATGAGCACGTTCGCCTTGAAGCGCGTGACCAGGACCCAGAACAGCAGGGACAGCAGCAGGTTCACCACGATGGCGGCACCGACGGCCAGGAGGATGGAACCGGTGCGGATGGCCGTGGCGGTCGCCACGAACGCACCGCTGAGCAGCAGTCCCTCCAGCCCGAGGTGCAGGATGCCGCTGCGCTGGGCGAACATCCCGGCCAACGCCGCAAGCCAGATGGGGGTCGCCGCCTGCAGGCAGGTCACCACGAAGTCAACCACGAGAACTCACCACCTCCGGATCGCGGCGAGCGGGCTCACCGGGTCGATCGCCGGCGCGGGCGGCGGCTCGCGCTCGCCGGCGTTTCAGCAGGACGGGCACCGCGGACACGGTGATCCACAGCGCGACCGTCCCGTTGAGCATGTCGAGGCCCGCCTGCGGCAGGTCGCTCACGATCGGCAGGTAGATCGTGGCCGCGCGCAGCGCGCCGAAGAACACCGCGGCCAGCAGCGTCCGGATCGGGCCGAACGCGGCGACCAGCGCCACGATGACCGCCATGAAGCCGACCTGCGGTGAGAAGCCGACCCGCAGTCCGCCCGACGGGCCGAACGCCTCGACGGCGCCCGCGAGCCCGGCCGCCGCGCCGCTCAGCGCGAAGACCACCAGGCCGACCCTGGAAGCGCGGATGCCCATCCACTGCGCCATCACCGGGTTGCGGCCCACGAGGCGGATCTCCAGGCCCAGCCGCGTGCGGCCGGTCAAGATCACGGCTCCCGCCACCAGGAGGGCGCACAGGACCAGCAGCGTCGGCGAGACGCCGCTGCCGTCGCTGAGCCGGAAGCCCGCCGGCAGCGGGTCGGTGGTGGCGGCCTGGCCGGTGCCGTCGCGGCTCTTCAGGGGACCCGTGCAGACCCACTCCAGCAGCAGCACCGCGATGAAGTTCATCATCAGGCTGGTCACGACCTCGTCGGCGCCGAGGCGGGTCCGCAGCAGGCCGGGCACCAGCGACCACAACGCACCGAGTGCGATCCCGACGGCGAAGGCGCACGGGACCACGACAAGCGCCGGACCGTCCCGCCACGCCAGGCCGACCGCGAGGGAGCCGATCGCCCCGACGTACATCTGGCCCTGGGCACCGATGTTGAAGTAACCGGCCTGGAACGCGAGGCCGACCCCGAGCGCGATGATGAGCAGCGGGATGGCCCAGCGGATCGTCTGCGTCCACGCGGCCGCCGAGCCGACGCTGCCGTCGACCGTCCCCGCGACGATCGCCCCCACGTCGTAGCCGGACACGGCGAAGATCCCGACGACCAGCAGCAGCGAAGCGGCGATGACCCCGACGGGCCGGGCCGCGGCCGGCTTGGGCAGCTGTCTCACGCGCCCTCACCCCTCACCATCGCGCCGCCCACCCGGTCCATGTCGAAGGGCCGGTCGAACTCGGCCACCACCCGCCCGGCGAACATCACCAGTACGCGATGGCACACCTCGAACATCTCCTCCAGGTCCGCGCTGACGACGAGGACGGCCGCACCGGACGCCGCCGCGTCCACCAGCGCCGCCCGGACGTCCCCGGCCGCGGCGATGTCCAGCCCGCGCGTCGGATGCGCCGCGATGAGGAGCCGCACGTCACCGGTGATCTCGCGCGCCAGCACGGTCTTCTGGACGTTGCCGCCGGACAGGTTCCCGGCCGGCTGCGTCTCGCTCCGGTAGGCGACCCGCCACCGGTCCAACGCCTCCCGGCATCGTTCGCGCAGCGCCCTCGGATTCAGCAGCGGGCCGTCACCGGCGCGCCGCGGGGCGGCATGGTTCTCCCACAGCGCGCTGCTGAGACTGACCCCTTCCACGTTGCGCTCGAAGGGGATGACGCGCAGGCCGTGGTCGCGGCGGCGCCGCACCGAGGCGTTCGAGACGTCGGCGCCGCCGAGGGACACCGTCCCGCCGCGGAGCGGCGACATCCCGACGAGCGCCTCGACGAGGCTGCGCTGGCCGTTGCCCTCGACCCCGGCGACGCCCACGATCTCACCCGCGCGGATCTCCAGCGACACGTCGGTCGCGGCGGCGTCATGCGAGCCGGACCGCGCGGTCAGCCGGGCGGTGCTCAGCACCGCCGGGGCGTCCGGCGCGGGCTCCGCGACGGACGGCACCTCCTTGACCGGGGCGTCGCCGATGATGGCCCGCGACAGCTCCGCCGGCGACAGGTCGGCGATCGGCGTGGGCTCCAGGACGAGCCTGCCGGCCCGCAGCGCGGTGACGGTGTCGGCGACGGCGAACACCTCGTCCAGCTTGTGCAGCACCACGATCACGCACAGCCCCGCCGCGGCCAGTTCGCGCAGCCGGCCGAACAGCCCCCGCATCGCGGGGGGCGGCAGTACCGCCGTCGGTTCGTCCAAGATCAGCACACGCGGGTCGGAGGCGAGCGCGCGGGCGATCTCGACCGCCTGCATCGTCTCGATCGGCAGCCTGCCGATCACCGCGTCCGCGGCGACGTCGGCGCCTCCGCTCTCCAGCAGGGTCCGTGCCCTGCGGTGCAACCGGGCCTTGGAGAAGCCGCCGAAGGGACGGCTCTCATCGTTGAACAGTTCCAGCGCCTGGGCCACGGTGAAGTCCGCGGGCAGCGCGAAGTGCTGGTGCACCAGCTCGACGCCCTGCCTCCTGGACTCGGCGACGTTCCCTCCGGTGAGCAGGTGCTCTCCCACCCGGACGGTGCCGCCGGAAGGTTCGACCAGCCCGGCCAGCACGCGCGCGAAGGTCGTCTTGCCGGCGCCGTTCTGGCCGACGATAACGTGCACCTTTCCCGGGGGGAAGGTTCCGCTGACGCCGTCCAGGGCGCGGAAGTCGCCGAACCGTACCGAGACGTCCCGGCAGGCGACGGCCGCTCCAGCGCGGGACGGCGCGCCCGCCGGAGCTTGTTCCGTGTTCTCGTCAGGTGGGGCCTGCATGGCTCGCTCAGACGGGATCGGTGTTGAACGGGACGTCGATGGAGCCATCGACGATCTTCTGCTTGGTCTCGTCGACCTTCTTGAACGCCGAGTCCAGGTCCGGGGCCCCGGCTTCGGCCCGGAACTTCTTGGCACGGTCCAGGAAGGTACCGTCGTCAGCGAGCCCCGCCACGGTGCCGCCGGGCTTCCAGCTCCCGTCGTCGATGCCGCGCACCCGCTTGGCCATGGTGCCGCCATAGTGCTGCGACGCGATCGCGATCACGCTGCCGGCGGTCTGGTCGCTTTCCACGTTGTCGTAGATGACGTGGGTCTTGGCCTGGTCGGCGGCCTTCACGACGCCGACGGAGGAACCGCCCGCGTAGGCGAGCACCACATCGACCTTGTTGTTGAACATGGTCTGGGCGATCTGCTGCCCCTTCACCGGATCGCCGAAGGACCCGACGAACGCGCTCTTGAGGGCGATGTCGGCGCGGGTGGCCTTGGCTCCCGCCTCGAACGCGTGGTAGTCGGCGTACAGCGAGGGGATCGCGGTTCCGCCGATGAAGCCGATGACGCCCGTCTTCGACACGGTGGCGGCCAGCACGCCGGCCAGGTACGAGGGGCCCTGCGTGTCGAAGGAGACCGTCTGGACGTTCGGCATCTCCGGCTTGTACGGGTCGGAGTAGATGTGCACGAACTTGGTCTTGGGGAAGTCGGGCGCCACGGTCTTGAGCACCTGCGTGAAGTCCGAGAACGACACGACGATCACGGGCGTCCCCGACTGAGCCAGGTTGCGCAGCGTCGACTCGTGCGAGGAGGGGTCCGGCGCGGCGACGTGGCGGGTGGAGTAACCGGCCGCCTTCAGCGTCGCCAGTCCGGAGACCAGGTTGTCGGTCGGCCCGCCGTCCCCCGCCTTCTGCGGGGTGACCAGCGCCACCGACTTCTCGTCCGCGCCCTTCGCCTCGCCGCCGCCGCAGCCGGTGAGCGCGAGGGCCGATGCGAGGCCGGCCGCGGCGAGGAAGCGACGGCGGCTCAGCGGTCCTCTCCCGAGATTCATTACTGGCTCCGTTCTGTCGGCCCGTTCACCAACACGGTCCTTCGTCCACCGGTGCTCTCACCGGCAGGTTCCGCCGAACGTACACCCCTTGTCATCTTGGTGTCTAGAGGATGTATGCATGACAATCAGCACGCTCTAAGCAGAACACCGTGGCACGCCGTGGCGGCCGTCCGCCGTGCCCGCCCCGGCGAACACGGCGAGCACGGCGGGCGCGGCTCAGCCCGTGACGTTCACACGGGCGCCGTCGAACGACACGACCGTGCCGAGTTGCGCAGACTCGCGTGCCAGCCGATCCGCTATGCGACGGGTGTCCGCGGGGCCGGGCAGGACCGGGAGCCCATGGTCACTCGTCATGATCGGCACCAGCGACACGCGAGGCACGTCGCCGGCCAGGTCGGCGACCGTGACGAAGGCGTCCCTGCTGAACGCGTTGTAGATCGCTTCGATCTCCGGGGTGATGTTCTCCCTCGGCTGCTGGGCGACGAAGTTCCCCGGGCTGTACACGATGACCCTGTCCCGGTACACCTCCACGCCCTGTGGAGCGTGCACGTGGTGGCCGAGGACGATGTCGGCCCCAGCATCGACGAGCGCGTGCCCGAAGACCTGCTGGTACTCGGCACGCGCGCTTCCGAAGCCGAAACCCCAGTGGACCGTGACGACCAGGACGTCGACGCGTTCCCGCAGTTCCCGCACGCGGCCGATGACCCGCTCGTGGTCGGCCGGGCGCACCCGTGTGCGCACGACCGGCGGCACCCCCGGCTCCTCCAGCTGGAACTCCCCGTTCACCACCCATTCGGTGTCCACGTGCACCGGTGAAATGCCCGGCTTGGACGGCCCCGCCGCGGCTCCCAGCGGAAGCAGGCAGGACCAGGCGAGGATCCCGACGCGACGACCCGCGATCTCCAGGACGGCGGGCTCCTGGGCGGCCGCCAGATCCTCCCCCGCACCGATCGGCGTCACCCCCACCGAGCGCAACCTCCGCACGGTGTCTTGCAGGGCGTCCCAGCCGTAGTCAGAGCTGTGGTTGTTGGCGAGCGTCGCAACCCCCAGGTTGAAGGCGGCCAGTTCGTGGACGAGTTCCGGGCGCGCCCGGAAGTTGAGGAGGCGATCGGACGGATGGCCCCGGTCGGAGAACGGCAGCTCCACGCTCGACAGCACGCAAGAGGACGCCCCGAGCACCTCCTGAAGCGCTGCGAACCCGGCATCTGCGGGCATCTCGCCGAGGGACCTGGTGAGGACGATGTCCCCGGTGGCGGTCAGATGGGATTGCATGGGCGACGCCTCCTGTGCTGCGAACGGTCGCCGTACTCCCGCGCGCATCGTGGGGACGCGGTGGCGCCCGGGCCGACCGGGCAGGCGGTACGGCGGTGAGAACCGAGGTCACGGTGCCATGCTTGCATAACACCGTCAATACGTTCCGAGTACATTCACCCCGCGCACAGGCCCCTCTCGCTGCGCCAGCCGAACGAAGCGCGAGCACCGCAGGGAAAGGCCGGTAGCGCGAGAAGCCTTACGCCTACGGGCCTTCAGCGGACAGGAACCTCACTGGTGATTCGTCCTTGCAATCGTAAGTGAGTGCGTACTGGTAGAATGTGTGCGTGATGCTTGAGGTGCAACAGCGGATAGCAGCCCTGCGCAACTCGTCAGGCAACGGGCGTCCGCTCTACGAGCGGGCCGCACACGAGATGGCCCAGGCGATCCGGACGGGTGAACTGCGTCCCGGCGAGCGACTGCCGTCGGTCCGGCAGCTGGCGACCGACCTCGGCCTCAGCGTCACGACCGTGATGAGCGTCTACACCCGGCTGGGCGAACTCGGACTGGTCCACGGGGAGGCCGGCCGCGGCACGTTCATCACCGAAACCCCGGAGATCGCGCAGGCGGCACCGACTCCCCGTACGAGTGAGACCGTGCCGCCCGCCCGCGGCGGGAGTGCTTGGCGACGCCAGGTCCTCGCCCAGACCGAGGCGCGGCTGAAGCGCAGCCATCCCTCCGCACGGGACCTCACGCGCGGAGGCCCGGACCCGTCGCTGTTGCCACTGGCCGTCGTCAAGCGCGCGTACGGGGACGTCGCCGCCCGGCTGCGGGCTCAGAACCTGGAGTACCCGGCGACGCTGAGCACCGAGCCGGAACTGGCCGAGGCGCTCGTCGGACGGCTCTCCGACGACGGGATCATCGCCGAGGCGGACGACCTGCTCATCGGTGGCTCCACACAGCAGTTCCTGGCGCTGCTGGCCGGGCTGCTGCAGCGGCGCTCCCCCGGCGAAACCGTCCTGGTCGGCGTCGAGGAGCCCGGTTACCAAACCGCCATGGACACCTTGGAGTTCCACGGGCTGAACCTGGTCCCCATGCCCCTGGACGGGGCGGGGGTGACCGTCGAGGGGCTGCGCGGCGCCATCGACGCGGGTGTCTCGGCCGTGCTGTTCACACCCCGCGCGCACAGCCCGACCGGCTGCTGCTGGACAGCCGAACGCAGACGCGCTCTGGCCGACGTCCTCACCCCCCACCCCGACGTATGGGTCATCGAGGACGACCAGTTCGCCGAGGCCGCGTCGTCCCGGGCGGGCTCGCTGTACACCGATCCCAGACTGCGGGAACGCGTCGTCTACCTCCGTTCCTTCTCCAAGTCCATCGCTCCCGACCTCCGCCTTTCGGCGGCCCTCGCCAGGCAGCCGATCCGGCATCCGCTCACGCTGGCCAAGTCCTTCGCCGACGGGTGGACGTCCCAGACCTCGCAACGCGTGCTGGCGGCGGTGCTGACCGACCCCGAGATCGACGACCTCCTGGCGACGGCCCGCACGGAGTACGCGCGCCGCCGCGCCGCCGTCCGCGAGGCCATCCGGCACACCGGCGCCTCCCGGGACATCGAGCTTCTCGTCCCCGAACTCGACACCGACGGGCTGCACGTCTGGGTGACCCTGCCCGGCGGCTGCGACGCCGATCGGGTGGTCGAGGCCACGGCGCAACGGGGATTCCTGCTGGCGGCCGGACAGCCCTTCTTCCTGTCCCCCGGCAACCAGCGCCACCTGCGAATCAACGCGGGAGCACTGCCCGCCGACCGCGCCCCGCAACTCGCCGCGGCGATCTGCGAAGCCGCCGTAACCCTGATGAGCCAGCCCACCGCCCTGCTCACTCCTTAAAACCCGTCCGGCGATCCGCAAATCCGAGAGCGAAGCCGGCCAGCGCACTGGAGACTTGACACCGCACGCGCTAAGTAGTTCTTACACGGCGCAGCGTGCCGAGTTATGGGAACCGCAATCCGCTAATCGGCTCGCTCGTGGGTGACCTAGGTTTTCGCAGGTCAGTGCAGCACTCAGACGTTGTGACCTAGAAGGCGGAAGGTCGACGGTTCGCCCCTGTACATGCGGCACGCGTGCGGCTACGGCCGGTCGACGACGACGACGACGCCGACGCCGACGCCGACGAGAAGCACAGCGCGGATGAAGGTCGCTAACGCGAGGGTTAACGGCAACTCTGGCCGGGGCTGGACGAGTGTGGAACACGAGGACGTCCGGGAGAACTGCCTAGCAGGTCAGCAGACGAGTGTGGACGACTGTGGACTGCAGCGCCGGGGGGTTTGGGTGGTCTGGAGCGCGGGTGGTTCGAGGGCGGGGGGTTAGCGCTTGGTTTCGTATCTGGTCAGGAGTACGCCGCCGGGGAAGGTCCGGGTTTCCGTGAGGGTGAGGTTCACCCAGTTGTCCAGGGCCGGGAAGAAGGGAGTGCCGCCGCCCACCAGGACCGGGTGGGTGACGATCGCGTACTCGTCGATCAGGCCGGCCCGCATGGCCGCTGCGGCGAGTGTGGGGCCGCCGATGTCCATGGGGCCGCCGTCCTCGGCTTTGAGGCGGGTGATCTCGGCGACCGCGTCGCCGGTGACCAGGCGGGCGTTCCAGTCGACCGTGCTGATCTTGGAGGAGAACACCGCCTTGGGCATGTCCCGCCAGCGGCGGGCGTACTCCTTGTGCGCCGGGGTGGCTCCGGGCTGCTGGTCGGCGGTCGGCCAGTGGGAACTCATCGTCTCCCACAGTCTGCGTCCGTACAGCGCCAGGCCGGTCGCCGCCACTCGGTCCGACCAGAACTGGAACAGTTCGTCGCTCGGCACGCTCCAGCCGAGGTCGTCGCCGGGCGCGGCGGTGTAGCCGTCCAGGCTCAGGCTCATTCCGAAGGTCAGTTTCCGCATGGCGTCAGCCTCCTGCGAGTCGGTACTAGTCGGTATTCGGCGTACTGACCAGCACGGCGCGGAGAAATCATCGGTCAGCGCACGCCGAGGGGACGCCCGTGTACGGAAGGGAGCCCCGTACGCGGCGTCCGGCGCCAGGATGCTTGGCCGGCGGCACTGATATGGCCCCGGTTACGGCGAAGGTTGTCCGGCTCGATGGGTCTCTCGAGGCGGGTTCGGAGGAGGACGAGACGTAGGCCGGCCAGTCCGGCCCGTGCAAGGCTCTGGTTCAGCTTCCACCGCAGGCATGACGACGCAGGCGGGAAGATCCAGCGGGGTGTGGCTGTGGTCGGGTGTGAGCGTCGCGCTGGTGCGCTGAGGGCTACGGCTGGTCGGGTGGCTAAGCGGCGCTTTGGCCTCCATCGCCCTGGATCGGCTGGCCGCCCTGTCCGAGGACGTGCCCGCCGGTCATCGGGCGCTGCATCCACGTTCGGCCCGAGTGTCGCGCAAGCGGAGATCGCGGTGGGCGGACGGCCTTGCGGTCAATTGATCCTTTCGTAGCGGGCGATGTGACCGTCTCGCGCTCGTACGGGGGACGAGTGCCCGTTCTGCGCCGCCCAGATTTTCCGATATGGGCTGCACTCGACATGGAAAGCGCATTCTGGTTGAACGGCGCGTCAGGTGGCTGTCCAGAATCGGTCAGTGCTCGGCGTTAGGTGTTACCTCGTCGTCCATGGCGGATGGGTGTATTGCGGCCTTAGCGTCAAGGTCGGTCCTTGGCAGAAGGCCCGGAGAAGGGGGCACGGGGATGGATCCCACGACGAAAGCGCAGGATCTGGTCGGCAAATATCTGGCCCGCGAGACGGACCGGGGTAAATGGAGCGATGGCGAGCGCGCGCCGCAGCAGGCGTTCGTCAGCGAACTTTCCGGTAACGCCGTCGACTACTACATCAACGGGACGGCGTACTTCAATGCGCTGGACGCCGAGATCGAAGCCCTGCTCACGTCGAAGGCGAAGGGCCGGTACCTGTACTTGTCCGCTTGGTGGCTCGGCCTGGCCAAGCTCTCGGCCGATACCGAGATCCAGCCGCTCGGGGAGTTCGGCACCACCCTGGTCCAGAACTTCCCCTTCCTGAAGGACCTGACCAAGCCGACGAAGATCGGCCAGGACTTTCCCGCGCTGACGCTTCCGAGTGGCAAGTTGCTGGCCAGGCGACTGGAGGATCTGTACCACTCCGGTGCCGACGTACGGATCCTCGCCTGGGTGTCGCCGTTCGCGGCCAGGTTCCCGATTCCTCAGCTTGACGGTATCCGCCCGCTGAACGTGCATACGCTGCTCAGCGTCGCGGAGATGCGCAGCCGGTTCGGGGAGCAGGGGGCCGGAAATGTGATGGTCAACCTGGCCGCGCACCCGATGGGCGCGACGCACTGCAAGCTGGTGGTGGCCGGGGATCACAAGTCCACTCGCGCCTTCACGGGCGGCATAGACCCGGTGATCAACCGGATGGACCTGTCCTGGCACGATCTAGCGGTGCGGGTCACGGGGCCCTCCGCGGCCGCGATCCATCGGTTCTTCCAGCAATTGTGGGCAGAGAACATCAAGCGTCCGGCCGAGAGCTTTGTGATCGACGGGCTGGCGATCGAATCGCGGCTCAAGACGGCCGTGAAGATCCCCGATCCGCCGGAGCCGCCGCAGGGTGATGGGCACGGATCGTATGTCCAGGTGCTCCGGACCGTCCCGCAGATGCGGTTCTCCGCGTCCGGTCCCGAGTGGCTGTACGAGAAGAACTCAGCGATACGGGCCCTCATCACCGCGGGTGCCGGCTTCAGGAAGGAACCGATCAGTTTCGCGCCCGAAGGAATCTTCGAATTCAAGGTCGCGCTGGAGAAGGCGATCAGCCGGGCGGAGAAGTACATCTTCATCGCGGACCAGGCCTTCAGCAGCCAGGAGATCATGGGCTGGATCAACGCCCGGCTGCTGGCGAAGCCGGATCTCAAGGTGATCCTGCTGCACGGCGGCGATCCCGCCGATCCGCCGAGCGGGGATCTGGCCGAAGCGGTCAACAACCACCTGATCCCGCACGTGCCGCCGCTTCTCCTGGGCAGTTCCAGTGGCCTGGACGGCCTGGAGTTCTACGGCTGGACCGACACCACCGTGCACTGCAAGGTGACGATCATCGATGACGTCTTCTGCATCGTGGGGTCGGCCAACGCGATGCGGCGCAGCCTCTACACCGACACCGAACTGTCCGTGGCGATCCTGGACGCCGTCGGTACCGGCGTCGTCCGCAACCTGCGCCGCGACCTGTGGGCCAAGTACTGCGGGATGTCTCTGCCCTCGGAAATGCCGCTCGTCAGCGTCCCGCAGACGGGCTATGACGAGCTCCTCGACATCGACAAGGCGCTGTCCCTGTGGTGTTCGGGTTGGGGCGGCGGGCTCCCGCCGGGGACGAAACTGCTGCCTAAGATCAAGGGCTTCTCACTGCCGATGGCCGCGACTACCGCCTACTCCCAGAAGCTCCATGACCAGCAGGACGCCGACTCCCGAAAGACCTTCTGAGGACATTCAGAAGGCCGGGCGGTCCAGGTGGGTGCTACCGGTAAGGCTTGATCTGGCCATCGGCGGGTGGGGACAGGGCCCTTTTCCGCGTGATTACCTACGACTGTCCCGGCAGTCGGGCGGGGCGGATCGAAGCCTTGGAGAGTCGCGTGGACACGATCGAAGCCCGGGTGCCGGAAAGACCGGTGGACGCCGTTCAGCGGACCGCGAGGATCGCCGGTGTCTGGTTCATCCTCACCTTCGTCTTCTCGATCCCGGCGGTGCTGCTGTACGACCCGGTCCTCAATGACGCGGACTACATCCTGGGTGCGGGCTCCGACACGCAGGTGCGTATCGGAGCCCTCCTCGAAATCCTGACCGCCGTCGCGAACATCGCCACCGCGGTCGTGCTGTTCCCCGTTCTGAAGCGGCAGAGCGAAAGCATCGCCCTCGGTTATGTCGGCCTGCGGATCGTCGAATCGACCGTCATCGTGGTCGGGATCGTCAGCGTGCTCGCCGTCGTGGCGTTGCGGCAGGACCTGGCGGGCGGCGGCCCCGAAGCCGCCCTGATCGGGGAGTCGCTCGTGGCGTTGCGGGACCAGACGTTCCTGCTCGGTCCGGCGTTCTGTGCGGGCTTCGGCAACGGGCTGCTGCTGGGCTACCTGATGTACCGGTCGGGTCTGGTGCCCCGCCCCATGGCGCTCATCGGCCTCATCGGAGGCCCCATCGCCTGCGCCACTGCGACCGCTGTCCTTTTCGGCGCCTACGAGCAGCAGTCCCCGGTGAATTTCCTGTTCACGGCGCCGGAAATCGTTTGGGAAGCGTCCCTGGGCATTTGGCTCGTCACCAAGGGCTTTCGCTCCGTCCCCATCATCACGGGAACGGCCCCGGCCGCACAGGAGCCTGAGAACGCGTGACCCCTCACGCTGAGATGGTCACGGCCAATTTGCCGGTGGGGTGGCCGGCTCTCAGGGCGCTGAGGGCGTCGGGGGTCTCGGCCAGGGGGTAGGTGCGGTCCAGGGCCGGGGTGACGGCGCCGGAGTCGATGAGGTCGGTCAGGGTGCGCAGGTCGTCGGCGGACTCGGTGGAGATGAGGCCGGTCAGGCGCTGGCGGACGAAGGGTGACAGCAGCACCGCCCGGATCGTGCGGTCGAAGCCCTGGAGCACGCGCCCCTCCCCGGGGCCGCCGACGATGACGAGCGTGCCGCGAGGTGTGAGGGCGCGGCGCAGCCCTCTCAGAGGGCGGTTCCCGGCGGTGTCGAGGATGAGGTCGTACCGGCCGGTGCCGGTGGTGAAGTCCTCCCGGGTGCGGTCGATGACGTGGTCGGCGCCGAGGGAGCGGACCAGGTCGGTCTTCGCTGTGCGGCACACGCCGGTGACCTCGGCGTCGTAGGTCTTGGCGAGCTGGACGGCGAAGCTGCCCACGCCGCCGCCGGCGCCCGTGACGAGAACCCGCTGCCCGGCGGTGAGGCGGCCCGCGTCGCGAAGTCCGTGGAGGGCGGCGCA
Source organism: Actinomadura sp. 7K534 (assembly GCF_004348575.1). NCBI lineage: Bacteria > Bacillati > Actinomycetota > Actinomycetes > Streptosporangiales > Thermomonosporaceae > Actinomadura > Actinomadura sp. 7K534. The sequence continues at coordinate 28,122 of NZ_SMKB01000013.1, read as the reverse complement.
GGCGGAGATGGGCACGGTGGCGGCCTGGGCGAAGGTGAGGGTGGTCGGCTTGGGGGCGAGCTTGCCCTGGTGGGCGCGGGCGTACTCGGCGTAGGCGCCGTCGCAGGTGCCGTAGACCTCGTCGCCGGGACGGAACCGGGTGACGTCGGCGCCGATGGCTTCTACGCGTCCGGCGACGTCCATGCCGGGGACGGGGTTCTTGGGGCGTCGCAGCCCGAAGCCGGCGCGCACCAGGTAGGGCCGGCCGGTGGTGACGTGCCACGCCCCCTGGTCGACACCGGCGGCCTCGACGCGGACGAGCACGTCTTCGGCGCCGATGGTCGGGACGGGCACTTCACGCAGCTCCAGTCGGGCCGGCGCGCAGTAGGCATCTCGGACGATCGCGATCATCGTCGTCTTCGTCATGGGTCGCCTCGATCCAGGCCGGGTGGTCAGGGGTCGGTGTCGGGGTAGGCGAAGACGTCGTCGAGCGGCACGCCGAACACTCGGGCGATCTTGAAGGCCACCTCCAGCGACGGCGAGTAGCGGCCCTGCTCGATCGCGATGACGGTCTGCCGGGTCACCCCGACGCGGTCGGCCAGCTCCGCCTGCGTCATCTCGCCGTTCGCGAACCGCAGCGCCCTGATCGAGTTCGTGACCCTCGTGGGTTTGACCATGGCTACCAGGCCCGCCGGTACAGGACGATCTTCACTGTCGACGAGGCGAGCGCGGCCAGGACGAACGCCAGGTACAGCGTGTTGGCGATCCAGAAGTGGGCCGCCTCCGTCATCGCCAGGACGAGCGGGACGATCGCGGCGACGCTCATGACGTAGAAGCCGACGTACTCGCCCAGCCGGTGGATCCGCCGGTCGCGCTCGTCCACCCGCCCGGCCTCCTTCGGCGACGCGACGGCGACCGCGATGCCCGCGACGATGGCCAGGCCGATCGCGGCGCCGATGGCGATGAGCATCGGCCGCACGTAGGCGATCTGCGCGACGTCCGCGCCCGGCACCTTCGACAGGACGGCCGCGAAGTAGACCGCGGCGACGCCGGCGCCGACCACGAGGTAGATCCACGCGCGTTTCTCTTCGGACGACACGACCCGCTCCCATGTACAGAATCTTTAACATGCTCCAAGGTAAAGCAGCGCGGACACGGTGTCAAAGATTCTTGACCCCCACCCCGAGCGCGGCGCCTGAAATCGGTGGCATCATCCGGATCGCGGTGGTGGAGTGAGGGGGTGAAGATCAGGCGCAGGCGGTGGTCCATGGGGCGGGGGACGCCCCTGCGAGTACGTCACCACGCGCGCATCGAGGCGGCCCAGCGCGGGGATGCGCGGGTGAGCGCCTCGATCGGTCCCGGCGGCGAGGTCATCGCGCTGTGGACCGCCGCCGCCGATGAGCGGGCCGTAACGGCGAAGACGCAGACGAGCGGGGCCGTCTTCCCGAATCCCCGCGCCACCCGCCCGGTGACCGCCCGGGTGACGGTGCATTCGCCAGACCTGACCGGCGTGACCACGATCCACGACTTCCCGCTCACGTTCCCGGCCGTCCAGCCGCTGCCGGACGGCCGGATCCTGGCCGTGGGCACCAGGGCCCAGTGGCGCCCGGACGGCCCGGACCGCAACGCGATCGTCTACTCCGCCGACGGCGCCGCACTGGCCGCCGAGACGCTCGGCGACGGCATCGAGCACGTCTTCACCACCGGCACCGGCCACGTCTGGGTCGGCTACTTCGACGAGGGCGTCTACGGCAACTTCGGCTGGGGCCACCGCGGCAGCCCGGAGCCGATCGGCGCCTGCGGGCTCACGCGCTTCTCCCCCGGCCTGGAGGCCGACTGGCGCTTCCCCTCGAACGACAACCCGTGGGGTGTGATCGACGACTGCTACGCGCTCAACGTCGACGCCGAGACCGCCTGGACCTGCTACTACTCCAATTTTCCCGTCGTCCGCGTCCACGAAGGGGCCCTCACCGGCTGGCATGGTGACGGCACCGCCGCAAGCGCGCTCATCACCGACGGCTCACGCATCGCGCTGTACGGCGGATACGGCTCGGACCGCAACCGCCTGGTCACCGGACTGCTGGCCGACTCCCGGATGCAGCGCACCGGTCAGTACCGGCTCGTACTCCCCAACGGCCGGAGCCTTCCGGAGGACGCGCGCGCCATCGGACGAGGCCCCGACCTGCACATCATCACGTCCGGCAACTGGTACCGGCTCGACCTCCACGACATACCGTGACGCCGCCCGCGACGGCTCATGGCCTTGAAGCCTGGCTCAGTGCCGCCTCGACGATCCGGATCGCCTCGGCGGGGTCGAGGCCCACGCTGGCGATGACCGCCGCGTAGTCGCGCGCCGCGCGGTGGGCCTGTTCGCGGGCGTGCTCGCCGGCGGCGGAGACGAAGGAGCCGGCCCGCCCGCGGGTCTCGATCAGTCCGGCCTCCTCCAGTTCCCGGTAGGCCCGGCCGACGGTGTTCACGGCGAGACCGAGGTCGGCGGCGAGGCGGCGGATCGGCGGCAGTCTCGTGCCGACGGCCAGCGTGCGGTCCTGGATCTGCCTGGCGAGCTGGGCCCGGAGCTGCTCGTAGGGCGGCGTCGGCGAGCCGGCGTCGATGACGATCATCGGGTGGCCATGGCCCGCCGCGCCGCCGTCGCGACACCGGCGCCGCGGTTGTGGATCAGCGAGAGCGCGATGACGCCCGCCACCACGAGCGCCACCGAGGCCGCGTTCCACCAGCCCAGCGACTCCCCGTACAGGAAGATGGCGGGCAGCGACCACACCAGCGACGGTGTGACGAGGGCGCGGGCGTCCTCGACCCGCATGATGACATCGGCCGTGAGCGACGCCTCGTCCTCCGCCACGGCCGGGCTCGCCAGCACCTGGCGCAGTTGCAGGACGATGCCGGTACCGGCGCCGGCCAGGCCGATCAGTACGACGGTCGCCCCGTACCGCAGGCCGGGGTCCGAGACCGGCAGGACGCTCACCGCCAGCAGCATCGCGCCGGCGAAGGTGGCGACCGTGAACAGGGCATAGGGCCTGCCCAGCACCGCCTCCCAGCCGAGCTGGACCGGCAGGGCCACGCGTCTGGGCAGCCGCGCCCCGGCCCGCTGGTCGGCGCGCCGCACCCACGAGGCGAGCAGCCACTGCGCCCCCAGGAGCCCGGCGACCAGCGCCGCCAGCACCAGCAGCGGCGGCCACGCGGACGTGGCCCCGGTGGCCAGTGCCAGCACGTGCGTGAGGGCCGCGCCGAGCAGGAAGCCGGCCAGCAGGAGGCTGTCGAAGAGCTTGGCCCGCCGCCGCACCGCCAGCCGCGCCACGAGCAGCGGAGACGGCTCGGTCTCGGCCAGGCCGTGCCGGGCCAGCCACCGCCCGGCCTCCGCGCGGTCCGCCTCGTGCATCCCGCCACCTCCGATTGTCGCAAGCTTTGTCTCAATAGGATGAGTCAAAGCTTGCGACAATGTCAACCCTCGATCGAGCAGCCGACGAGCCGGGCGCTGTCGTCCCACAGCGCGTGGGCCAGTTCGTCGCTGCGCGCGAGGGTCGAGGGGGCGGTCCAGGTGAGCCGACCTCGTCTCAGGGCGGCGTATGACTCCCCCTGCGGGGGCGGCGTGCATCGGCCCAGGGTCAGGTCGGCCAGGGCTTCACCCGCGGCGACTCGGCTGTTGAGCGTGGGGCTCAGCCTGCGCATCGGCGCACCCAGGACCGGGGTGCCCAGCAGCGACCAGGCCGTCCGCATGGGCAGCGACAGGTGGTCCGCGAGTCCCGTGCCGAACACCTGGCCGGGGTCGTAGGCGATCACGGTGAGGCCCCGGCGCCCGGTGTCGGGGTGGCCGGCCAGTGCCCGTGCGGTGAGGACGGTGCACAGCTTCGACGCGGTGTAGGCGCGCTGGCCCGCCGTGCGCGCCCGGGGGTCCAGGTCAGGGTCACGATCGGGGTGCGCCAGCAGATCGGCGTCGGCGTGGCGAGGGGTGGCGAGCCCGGCGCCGGTGGCGGGATCGTGCGTGCCGCTGGTCGTCAGGACGACGGTCGCGCGTTCCGCGAGGGCGGGTGACAGCAGGCGCAGCAGCAGGTAGTGCGCGAGGTGGTTGACGGCGAACGTCGTTTCGAAGCCGTCGGCGGTCCGGCCGGTGACGTCCGGGAGGATGACGCCGGCGTTGAGCACGAGCGCGTCGATGCCGTCGCCGCCGAGTCGTTCCCGGACCGCTGCCGCGAACACGCGTACCGAGTCGAGGGACGCCAGGTCGAGCGGGATCGGCTCGCCGGACGGTGCCGTCCCGCGAGCCCCCAGGATCAGGCGCGTGTCGCCGTTGCGGGTCAGCCGCTCGGCCGTGATCGCCCCGAACCCGGATGATCCGCCCGTCATCACGATCGTGGACTCGCCGCCGGCCCCTGGACCGGGGGCGGGGGCCGGCGGACTCATACCGCGGGCGTTCCGGTGACGGCACCGACGACGTGGCGCAGCGTCTCGTCGATCTCGGTGCTCGCCGCAAGCCGGCGGTCTCCGCGGGGGTGGAACAAGCCTTGCTGTTCCGCGGCGTACAGTGCCGCGAGTTCGTGCGCGAACTGCGCGGGGACTCCAGCTTGGAGCATCGCGTCGATCCACCCGGCCTGGGGGATGGTGACCACCTGGAGCGGCTTGCCGAGCACGGCCGCCAGCCGCTCGGCGACCTCCCGTTCGGTGTACTCGGGGGGCAGCAGGTCGACGGTCTCGCCGGCCGGCGGCGGCGCCAGCAGCGCCGCGGCGGCGGCCTTCCCGATGTCGCGGGTCGCGATCATCGGGGTGCGGACGTCGGCGTCCTCGCCGAAGACGGGGTAGATCCCGGCCAGCGCGGCCGGGAGCACAGTCTCGACCTTCTCCTGGAAGTGCGGGGGGCGGAGCGCGGTCAGCCGCACGCCGGTCCGGCGCAGCCGGTCCTCGAGATGGTGCAGCCAGCGGACCGGTCCGGTGCCCTCGGCCAGGTCGGCGCCGATCGAGGACAGCATGACCGCATGGCCGACACCGCCGTCGCCGACCGCGCCGGCGATCGAATCGGCCAGCCCCCGGTGCTCGGCGTCACCGGCGGCCGGGATGGTGGGAAGCATGACGAACGCCCCGGCACTGCCCCGCAGCGCCTCGGCGAGTGCCGCTCGGTCGCCGAAGTCGGCGACCACGACCTGCGCTCCCCGCCGCTCCCAGGCCGACGCTTTGGCCGCGTCCCGGACCACGGCCCGTACCGGCGCGCCTTGATCGAGCAGTTCCTGGGCGGTGACCGATCCGACATGTCCGGTGACTCCGGTGACGGTGTACATGGTGCCTTCTCTCCCGTGCTCGGTTGCTCTTCCTCTCTTCAGCCAAGCGGCACCGGGTGAGGCGATACATATCTGATAAGCGCGTTTCCATGTCTGTGCGTCTACGATGAGGTCGTGGACCCCTTGAGCGACCTCCTGGAGGGCGTCCGCGCGCGGACGGCGGCCTTCTGCCAGGCGATCCTGAACCCGCCGTGGGCCTTGCGCATCGCCGACGGTGCCGCCCTAGCCCTGGCCACCACGTTGCGCGGGCACGCCTGGATCGTGCCGGACCACGGTGAACCGACGCTGATGCACACCGGGGACGTGGCCATCATCAAGGGCCCGCACCCCTACAACGTCTGTGACGATCCGGCCACCGTCCCCGACGTCATCGTCCACCACGACAACCGCCTGACCAGCGTGGACGGCACCGACATCACCGAAGCCGTGCGGCTCGGGCCGCGCACCAGCGGATTCACCCGCGACGGCTCCGCGATCGTCGCCAGCGGCACCTACCAGATCGGCAGCGACGTCACCGACCGGCTCCTCAACGCCTTGCCCGACATCGTGCTGGTACCTGCCGCCGACGCCCAGAACCCGGTGATGACCTTGCTGGCGCAGGAGGTGGGCCGCGACGGCCCGGCCCAGGACATCGTGCTCGCACGGCTGCTCGACATCGCACTCGTCACCACGTTGAGCGCCTGGTTCGCCCGTCCGGACGCGCAGGCCCCCGGCTGGTACCGCGCGCAGAGCGACCCGCAGGCCGGCCCCGCGCTGCGCCTGATGCACGACGACCCGGCCCACCCCTGGAGCGTCGCCGAACTCGCCGCGAAGGTCGGCTGCTCACGGGCCGCCCTCGCACGCCGCTTCACCGCGCTGGTCGGCGAGCCCCCCATCGCCTACCTGACCCACTGGCGGATGGCGCTCGCCGCCGACCTGCTCCGGACGTCCGACCTCACCATCGAGACGATCGCCCACCGGGTCGGCTACGCCAACGCCTTCGCCCTGAGCGTCGCCTTCAAACGCACCCGCGGCCTCTCCCCCAAGCAGTACCGCACCGGCGACCAGGGCGCTTGACGGCAGCGGCCGACGATTCGAGCCGGTGTTCCGGTTTCGCAGGGCCATTCCTTTGAGCCCAAGAATCACCGGCACCGGTTTGCAGCATTTGACGTTTCGAAATGAAGTGTCCAAATGTGGCCTATATTTGCGATCATGAATTGCATGGGGCGCACCCTCGCTTAGACTCCGGGCAGCATTAATTCGGCAGCCGCCTGAAGTGTCCAGAAAGGCCGATCTTGTGGATATTCCCATCGGGCCGATCACGTTGGCGTTGGCCAAGGCATTGATTCCCAAGCTCATGCCTGCCGCCGCGCCGGGAGCGCACACGACCAGCCCCATCCGCTTCAAGGGCCGTGGCGTGCTGAGCAGGGGCGACCACCGGGTGATCGTGGAAGGCGACGTCCGGAATCTGGTGCGGAAGGCCACACGGAAGATCACGGACGAGCACCGGGACCTGCGGTTGCAGGAGGCGGGCGACGCAGTCGCCGAAGCGGTGACCCGCACGTTGATGGCGTTGGGCGACGTGTCCTGGGACAACTTGCGCGACACCTACGCCGATGCCGGGCGGCTGGCCGAGGCGATGCGCGACGCAGCGGGCGATCCCGCCTCCGGCCTGGATGAGCGGGGCCGGCAGCTGTACGAGCTGATGGTGTACCCGTGCGCGGAGCAGATCGTCGAGTACTTCACCCGCAATCCCGAATTCGGTGCGCGGGTACAGCTGGAGATCTTCCGCAAGCTCGGTGAGCTCAGTGAGCTCGGCGACCAGGTCGCACTGTCCTTCGAGGAGATCTACCGGGAAGAGCTCTCCCGGCTCTACCGGCACACCAAGCTGTTCGGCCTGGCCCTTTCGGAGGAGGACGCCGAATACCCGCTGGACACGGCTTACGTGGAGTTGTCGGCACGCGCGAAGGTGGACCGCGCGGAGGCGGAACCCCAGTCGCAGGCCCGCGGCAACCCCTTCGAGAGCCTGCTGGTCGCCCATCATCGCGTGCTGCTGATGGGGCACGCGGGCGCCGGCAAATCGACCCTGCTGAAGATGCTGACGCTGAACCTGTGCCGCGACCAGCTTCCGGAGGAGCTCCAGGACTGGCGGGAGATCGTGCCGTTCCCGCTGCGCCTCCGGCTGTTCATGCGCAACGGGGAACTCGAACTCCCGGTTCCGGAGACCTTTCCTTACCAGGCCGTGCGAATGCTGAAGGAGATGGTTCCGCAAAGGTGGGCCTGGAACTTGCTGAAGGAGGGGCGGGCGGCCGTGCTGCTGGACGGGATCGACGAAGTTCCCGCGCGGTGCCGCCGTAAAGTGCTCGACTGGTTGCGGGAACTCGAGGAGACCTTCCCGCAGGCGCGTTTCATCGTCACCTCCCGTCCCGCGCAGGAATTGGGCGATGACCAGCACATCCTGCGCCGGCGCGGGTACGTGTCCGCAACCCTGGAGCCGATGACACCACTCCAGGTCGACCGCTTCATCGACCGCTGGTACGGGAGTGCGCGCGTCACCTCGGCGGACTCCGACGACCGGACCGACCGGGCGCAGTCGCTCAAGAGCGCGCTCTTCAAGCGGCGCGACCTGGCCAGGCTCGCGACCAATCCTCTGCTGTGCAGCGTCCTGTGCGCGTTGAACCACGTGCGCACGGCCGAACTCCCACGGGGCAGAGTCGCCCTCTACAAGGCCGCACTGGAAATGCTCCTGCACAATCTCGACAGGGAGCGCGGAGTGGCCACCGAGGTGTCCCTGTCCTACGTGCAGAGCGAGGAGTTCCTGGCCGGCATCGCGATGTGGATGACCCACAACGGCCGCCGGACCATTCTGGTGCACGATGCCCGGAACCTCGTCGAGGATCTGCTGCCCCGGGTGCGGGTGAACGTGCCGGAGCATTCCGAGCGGGACACGGCCGACCTCGTTCTCCGCCGCCTCGTGGAACGCTCGGGAGTCCTCCAGGACGACGGCGACCTGATCGAGTTCTGCCACCCGAGCTTCCAGGACTACCTGGCCGGCATCGAGGTGTTCCGCAAGAACTTCCTCGACGCGCTGCTCCGGAACTGGGACGACACGCTCTTCCAGGACGTGCTGATCATGGTCGTCGGGCAGCAGCAGCGGGAGGAAGGCCGACAGCGGGCGGTGCTCCAAGGCCTCATCTCCCGCGCGGAGGCGATGGCGGACGGTGCGAGGGCGCGCAGGCTCTGGCTGCTGGCGACGGCGTGCATCGCCGACGTCGACATCGTCGACCCCGAACTGGCCGCCCGCATCCGGAGCAAGACCCGCGGGCTGCTGCCGCCCCGCAACGCCGACGAGGCGCGGGGGCTCGCCACGGTGGGCGAGTTCGTGGTCGACCTGCTCGCCGAGGCGGTGGACCGCCGGCTGCCCAGGGGAGAGCAGGCCATCGCGACCGTGCTGACGATCCGGCTGATCGGTGGCCCGCAGGCCCTCGGCATGCTGAAGCGCTTTCGGGAGCACCCGAACGAGCTCGTCCGCACGGAGCTGGTGAGGGCGTGGTGCAACTCGGACGCACCCGAGGCGTACGCGACGGAGGTCCTGGCGGGCATGGACCTCACCGGCATCCCGGTGACGATCCAGGATCCGGCGTACCTGCCGCACCTCTCATCGCTGTCCCGGCTGACCGACCTCGAGGTCACGTGCCCGCTGACGGACGTGGCCGAGCTGGCCTCACTGTCGACGCTGCGAAGGCTCGACCTGAGCGGAACGTCCGTCACCGATCTGGGGCCGTTGGCCGGGCTCGCGCGACTGGAGGAACTGTCGCTGGTGGACACGCCGGTGGCCGACATATCGCCACTGGCGGGCCTGCGCCGGCTGCGTTCCATCGATCTGGAGGGCACCGGCGTCCGGGACGTGTCCCCGATCGCCGCGCTCACCGAGCTGGAGTCCCTCAACCTCGCGAGGACGCACGTGGAGAGCACCCATGTTCTGCGCGGGCTCCCGAAGCTGCTGATCCGCGGCCGTTCCGGGTGGTCGTGATGGAGGCGGCGAACACCGCGAGCGGCCCGAGCACCGCGGCCATGGTGGACGTCGGGACCCTCACGAGCGAGCTGGACCTGATCAACGGCCGGCTCGGCCTGCTGACCGCCGCGAGCAGCGCCACCGGATACGACGGGCGGATCGTGCGCGCCACGGGAGAACTCGTCGCGTGCGCCGCCGAACTCGTCCAGGCCGCCATGGCACGCGAGCCGGAAAGCGGCGCCACCGAGCCACCGGGCAGGGCCGACAGCACGCTCTGCGCGGCGATCGAGGGTCTCGAACGGACGTTGCGGCGCCTGCGCTGGGTCAGGTCCGTACACGTCGACACGTCCGCCCAGAACCGTTTCGGAAGGGAGACCAGATCACCATGATGCTGCCAGGGGGATCGGTGATGACGGCGGAGGACGCCGGCATCGACCTGCTGTACACGAGCCATGCGGGGATCGACATCGGCGGCACGCGAGCGCGAATGCGCTACGTCGATCCGCGCACCGGGGAGATAAGGCACGTGGAGACGCGGTGCGGGCAGTACGCGTCACTGGACGACGTGCTCCGCGCGTGCTTCGCACTGGCCGGCTGCGTCCCGCGCAGACTCGTCGCGGGAGTCGCCGGACGCGTGCTCCCCGGCGGTGACGTGCACGTGACGAACCAGCCGTCGTGGCCCGTCTTCAGCAAGGACGCGTTCGCCGCCGCACACGGGATCGACCTCAGGATCGTCAACGACCTCGTCGCGACCGCGATGGGGACGGCAGGGCTCGACGAGAACGGGTACCGGCCGCTGCTGCCCGGCGAGGACCGCGCGGCGGCAACGGCAAGGCTCGTCGTGGCGATCGGAACCGGTGTCGGCGCGGCCATCGTCGACGCGGACGGCAACGTGCGCTCCAGCGAGGCGGGGCACGTGCCGTGGCAGCCGGTGTCCGGCGTCGAGGCTGAATTGCTGCGGTTCGTCCGCGCGTCGACATCGGCCCCAGTCGTCACGGTCGAGCAGGTCCTCGGGGGGCTGGACGGGTTCCGGCACCTGTACGACTTCCTCCGCGCGCGCCGCGGCACCGCCCCGGAACTGCGGACCGGCGGCGCGGACGCGGAGATCGGGCCGCTGATCACCGCGGCGGCGTGCGCCGGCGACGAGTTCTGCCGCGAGCTGCTCGCCCTGTACGGCGGGATCCTCGGCCAGTTCCTCCGAGGCCTGCTGCTGGTGTCGCTTCCCGAGGGGGCGGAGATCTGGCTCGGCGGGAGCGTGCTGCAGGCGCCGCGAGTGGCCGATCTGCTGATGGCCGAGACCCCGTTCCGGGAGCGGATGGTCAGCCGGGGCGCGCAGCACGCGGACCTGATGCGGCGGGTTCCGGTGCTCCTGATCACCGCCCCGGATGTCGCGGTGCAGGGCGCGTTCGCTCACAGCCGGCCTCGCGACTGACCCGGTAAGGCGCGGTTGCGCGCCGCGAGAAGACATAACGAGGTCCGCGGTCCGGGAAATCACGGAACGGTATCCGCGATTTCCCGGATAGGATCCGTGAACGCGGAGGAAGATTCTTTCTACGGACCATGCGAAACAGTGTTTCGGGGGCGCCGAAAACCACACCCGCATTGATCGCCGAAGGCAAAATATAACGGCTCAATAAAGTCATGTCCCGCTTTACCTTCTACGCCGCCTTCCTCATTTATGTTGATACAGCTGAGGGGTGCGGCGTGACGGGGATCGATCGTAGGGGGATATGGCGTGGATCTGCGTGAGCTGCTGCGGCGGGCCAGGGGTGCCAAGGAGGAGAACCGGCAAAAGATCATTCGTGCGGTGATGTGCCGGGCCGGAAATCAGTCCGATCTCGTGCTGCGCAGCGGGATGTCGGCCGCCACGGTCTCCGAGGCGGTCCGCGAACTCAGCAAGGCCGGAATCGTGCACGCGGAACGGCAAGGACGGGACACGTTCGTCCGGCTCGCTCCGACCGAGGGCGTCGCCGTCGGGGTGGAACTCGGCTACCAGAAAACGGTGATCGTCAGCCGCCTCGCGCACCAGGAGCGGCACGAGTCCATGCTCCGGGTTCTGCCGGTGGGGGCCGCGCAGAAGGAAGAGGGCTGGCTGCGCGACGTCGCGAACGCCGTCCAGGAGCTGGTCGCGGAGTTCGGCGACCGGAACGGCCTCGCCACCATCGGCGTGGCGGTCCCCCGCATGGTCTCTCCGAAGACGCAGCGGTTCGCCCCTCCCGAGCTGCCGCCATGGGAGAAGTCCCGTCCACCGCACAAGGCGCTCGAAGAACAGCTCGCCGAACTGCGGAGCACGGCGGCCGGGAGCCGGTCCCAGCCGAAGCCCGTCCCGACACCGCGCATCGACAACGACGCCAATCTCGGCGCACTCGCGGAGAGCGTCTACGTGCACTCCAGCCGGGAGACGCTGCTGTACGTGAAGGCGTCGACCGGCGTGGGGGCCGGAATCTGCGTGAGCGGCCGACTGTTCCGCGGAGCGAGCGGGGTGGCGGGCGAGATCGGGCACCTCATGGTGGACCCCGACGGCCGGTTCTGCCTGTGCGGCGGACGCGGCTGCCTGGAGACGCTGATCGGCGCGGACCGGCTGCTCGACCGTGCCCAGACGGTGATCGGCAGCAGGCGGATCGGTTACCGGACGCTCGCCGACCTGATCGACAAGGCCCATGCCGACAACGCGCTCGCGCTTCGCATACTCAAGGAGGCCGGGACCCAACTCGGCTTCGCCATCGGAAACGTCTGCAACATCGTCAACCCCAACGTCGTGGTGATCGGCGGGAGCCTGTCCGCGGCCGGAGCCCACCTCCTCGCCCCTTGCCGGGAGGCGATCGAGGCGACCGCGATGCGGGCGGCGTACCACCCCGAGACCGGCTTCACTCTGGAGCTCAGCACCGTCGAGCATTCATCCGCGCAGGGCGCACTGCTACTCGGCCTGCAGGGGACCACCTTCACGAACTGAGCGTCGCCCGGCGGCGCGGACACTCGCCCACCCGGTGATCTGAACGATGAGTCGGAAGGAATCGGCACCATAACGTTCGAATATAAGAGTCCGTTTCTTTTATTCGACGAACGGTTTCCCGCATTGAAAGACATGGCCGGCCACGGGTTTACGGCGACGGATTCGGTGTTACGCTGGAAAGCGAATACCTGGGGTTGTGCTCGGCGGCGGGCGGCGCAGGAGCAGGCCATGTCCGCAATGCGAGGAAATTATGATTGATTCCACCCGTTCCGAGGAAACCGGAACCGGTCGGCCCGACAGACCCGTGGACCGGCACCCGGGACAGGCGGCGCACGGTTACGAGCCACCCGCCGTCCTGGACGTCGGAAGTATCCGCGATCTCGTCAAAGGCAGCTCCCCGAGCGGGAAATCGGACGCCAACTCCCAGTACTACTGGTAGCCCGGTGGTGCAGGGCCCATGGCCGCCCGGCCTGCTCGCCGCGCCGACCGGACCGCCCGGCTCCCCGCCGGCAGCGGCCCTGCCCGGACGCCCGGTGTGGGACGACATGCCCCACTGGCGGCTGTACGGCGGCTGGCACCCCGGCGAGGTGATCCGGGTCCGGCATCCGGCCGGACGGCTGCTGATCGCCGGTCACTGCCTAGCGGACGCCGACACGGTCGCCGCCGACGTCGGCGCCTTCCTTGAGGCCGGGCGTCCGGAAGACATCGTCCGGTGGCCCGGGGCGTACGTCTGCCTGCTGCTGCGAAACACCGGTCCCGGCGCCGCACCGCTTCGCGCGATAACCGATATGGCCGGACAGTTTCCACTGTATTCATCGTCGCGCAACGGCGAGACGATCGTCGGCTCCCACCCGAACGTCTTGGCGATGCTCCACGACCGCGCGTTCGACCCCATCACATTCGCCGCGCGTATAGCGTGCACATCTGTCGCGCCATTATGGGCGGACCGCTCCCCCTATCAGGGGGTCGATCGGCTACCTTCCGGCACCTGGTCGGACATTGGCCCAGGCGGCCCGAGAACGCGTGCCGAGCCCGCTGCCGCCCGCCGCACGATGGCCGAGGGAGTTCGCGAACTCCGTTCCGCGTTGGACGACGCGGTCCGGCTGCGCTGCGCGTCCGTCCCCGTCTCCGCGGACCTGAGCGGCGGTCTCGACTCGACCTCGGTCGCCTGCATCGCCGCGCGGCACAGCGCCGCGCCGCTTGAGGCCGTCACCTACCACAACCCCGATGTTCCGGCGGCCGACCTCGTCGAGGCCGCCCGTGCCGCCGCGCTCGACCCGCGGTTACGGCCGACCGTCGTCCACGGCACGGATGAAACCCTGCCGTACCAGGCGTTGACGGATCCCGCCTCAGTGGGGTTCGGTGAGCCGGCACCCGGGGCGCTCGCATGGCGCCGCTCCGCGTTGCGCATCCAGCACGCCCGGCAGCGGGGCGCCCGGCTGCACCTCACCGGGGAGGGCGCCGACGCGCTTCTCGGTGCGCCTCCGTCCTACCTGGCCGAACTCGCCAGCAGCGGCACGTGGACGCGGCTGCTCAGGCATTGCGCCCAGCACGCGCGCATGCGCCATACGTCGGCTCTCGGCCTCGTTCTCCGCGCCCGGCGCACCGCCGTGTCGACGCCGGCTGCCGCCCTGACCGCCTTGGCCGCGAAACTGACCGGCCCGACGTCCGGAGACCGGCTCGACTGGTCGGACGGCGTCGCGTGGTGGCCGGTGTCCGCCGAGGCCGTGAGCTGGCTGACCCCGCGGTTCCGCCAGGACCTCGCGGAGTCGGCCGCCGCCGCGAGCGCCGTTCCCCGCGTCCACAGCGCGGCCGAGATGGCGACCCGGACGGAGCTGCGGATCTCCGCCGAGACGCAGCGCAACCTGCGGGAACTGGGCGCCCGGTTCAACGTCCCCGTCCACGCCCCGTTCCTCGATGACGCGGTCGTGACGGCCTGCCTGGGGGTTCCCGCGGCCGAGAAGGTGGCGCTCGACGCTTTCAAGCCGCTGCTCACGGGCGCCGTGCGCGGTCGGGTGCCGGAGCAGGTGCTGAGCCGGCGCACCAAGGGGGACTACACCGCCGAGGACTACCGGGGCGCAAGGCGGGCCGCGTCCGGGATACGCGCGCTGCTCGACGGCTCCCGGCTGGCGGAACTGGGCGTCATCGACGTCACCGCGGTCGGCCGGACCGTCGATCGTCTGCTGGCGGGCGTCGAGGTGCCGCTGGGGGCCTTGAACGTGCTTCTCGCCACCGAGGCGTGGCTGCGCGCACCCGCGCCGGCCCCGTCGAACACGGCACCGGCCATGGGCCGCTTTCCTCCGTCCGACCGAGTCCAGGAAGGCCGACCATGCTCGCCATCCATGTCCCGGACCATCTCCACCACCGCCTGAACGCGCATGGTGGGGTCGTCGTCCTGAACCACAAGACCGGCCAGTGGCACGCTTTGAACGCCACGGCCGGGCTCCTCTGGCAGAACTGGAGGGACGGGACGGGCTTCGAACAGTCGGTCGCGGCCGTGGCGACCCGGCATCCGGACGTACCGGCGGAACGGCTGCGCTCGGACGCCGCGCAACTCGCCGGTGAACTCGTGCGGCGAGGGCTTCTCGAGGTCGGACCGGACCTCCTCGCCGAGGGCGATGCGGCCACCATGGCCGAAGTGGCCCTGCCCGCCGGCGAAGCACCCGGCCGGCTGGCGTCGGTCACCGCGTTCCTGGTCCTGCTCACGGCGGCACTGCTGATCAGGGCACCGTTCCGGCTGGCCTACGCGACGGTGCGGTTCACGCGGCGATGGTGCCGCCCGGAGACGAGCGTCACGCGCGCGACGAAGATCGTCACCGCGGTCGAGCGCTCGACCCGCTACTATCCGGGCCGCGCGGCCTGCATGGAGAAGTCCCTCGCCGCGGTGCTGATGGCCGCCTTCGCCGGACGCTGCCTGAACTGGTGCCTGGGGGCCGCTCCCGATCCCTACCGCTTCCATGCCTGGGTGGAGGTCGGGGACGAGCCCGTGGTGGCTCCCGGCGACTTCACGCAACCCCGGCAATACCTCCGCGTCCTGACCCTCTAGACGGCGCCGGGCGGTCGGTTGGGGGCGGGGATACCGGGTACGGCTGCCTGAAATGATGGTCTATCACCTGGTCAGGGGGGGATTCTCATGACCGGGACAATGCGGGCGCCGCGCAGCCGCGGCATGATCAGCGGGCTGCTGCTGGTGCTCCTGGCAATCTGGGGCGGGCTCATTCCGTTCATCGGGCCGTACTTCGACTTCGGCTTCGGTTCGGACCAGACGTGGGTCTACACCGCCGACCGGCTTGTGCTGTCCATCCTTCCGGCGGTCGCCGTGGGGCTCGGCGGGCTGATCCTGCTGGCCACCGCGAACCGGCCCGTCGCCCAGTTCGGCGGCTGGCTGGCCGCCGCCGGCGGGCTGTGGTTCGTCGTCGGCAACACGATCGCCGCGCTCTGGAACATGGGCGTGGGCGCGCCTCTCGGCGGCGAGGGACGGCAGGTCGCCGAGCAGATGTCGTTCTTCGAGGGCCTCGGCGCCGTGATGATCCTGCTGGCAGGGCTGGCGCTCGGGCGGTTCCTGGTGATCGGCATCCGCGAGGCACGCCAGGCCGGCATGGAACGCCGGCTCGCCGATGACCGCGTCGGCGCGGGCGACCGCGGAGAGGCGACGGCCGTCCCGACCCAGCAGAAGCGCGGCCACTTCCACCTGGGACGCCAGAAGGCGGGAGCCTCGGCGGGAAAGGAGCGGCACTCCACTTCGCGAAGGGACTGAACGACGGACGTCGGGCCCACGGCCCCTCCGGCTGGAGCGGGCGGTGGGCCGGACGTCGGCGGGCTTCCGGTGTCGTAGCCCTCGGATAGCGTCACGGGGTGATCGAAGACCTGGTAGCGCGAGTGGAGGCCGGCGAGGACGCGGCCGTTGAGGAACTGGCCGACCTGGCGGCGGCCGACCCGGCGGCGATGGCTCCGTATCTGATGCGGCTGCTGGACGCGGGAGCCGTGTGGCGGGCCGATGTCCTGTACCGCGCCGCGGACGGGGACTTCCAGCGCGAGGTCGTGGCGCGGATCGACTCCGGCGCGCACCAGCGGTCGGACCAGCTGGGGTACCTGCTGGCGCAGACCCGCGGACCTGTCGTCGAGGAGGCGTTCCGCCGCTGGGCGCAGGCACCGCCGCCCGGGGACTTCGACCCCTTCCAGCGGGGCGCGGCGGCGCTGGCCCGCGATGGAGGCTGGGAACTGACGGCGGACGGCGTCCGGGAACTCTGCGGGTCCGCCGCGTACCGCCTGGTGCCCGGGGCGGACGGTGATCGTCCGAAGGGAACGTGTCCGTGGTGTGAGAGTCCGCTGTGGACCGCTCTGGACGTGGACACCGCCGACGCGAAGGTCGCCGCCGCGCTGGCGCACACCGGCTGGCGCGGGAGGCTGCGCATCGTCACCTGCCATTTCTGCACGTGCTACGGCACCACGTATGTCGACGTCTCCGAAGGCGGGGACGCGGGTTGGTCCGCTCATAACGTGCGTCCCGACTACCTCCCCGGCATGGGGCCCGAGGCGCCGCCACTGGTCGGATTCGCGCCGGGGGAACAGCGGCCCACGCCTTACCTGGCCAGCGCTTGGGCGAGGGAGGGGTCCACCCTTGGTGGATTCCCGGAGTGGATCCAGGACCCCGCCTTCCGCGACTGCCCGAGCTGCGAGCGGGCGATGGACTACGTCGGTCTGATCGGCGGCGCCGACCTGCACGACTACGGCGAGGGCGCCTACTACCTGTTCGTGCACGCGCCGTGTGGGCTGGCCGCTGTGGAGTACCAGCAGAGCTGACGAGAGCGGCGTGCGGGCTAGAGGGTGATGGCGACCTTGCCGCGGGCGTGGCCGGGTTCGATGTAGCGCAGGGCCTCGGGGATTTCGGCGAACGGGTAGGTCCGGTCGATGACGGGGGTTACCCGTTCCTTCTCCATGAGGTCCGCCAGGAAGCGCAGGTCCGCGGAGTTGGGCTTCCACTGGACGGTGGCTATGCGCTGGCCGACGAAGGGGGAGATCAGGGCACCGCGGAATTGCTGCGCCGCGGGGCCGAGCAGGCGGTTGCGGCCGGAGGCGATGCCGCCCACGAGGACGAGCGTCCCTTTGGGGGTCAGGGGGCGTCGTAGGCGGGTCAGGGGGCGGTTGCCCACGATGTCCATGACGAGGTCGTATCCGCCCCTGCGAGTTGTGAAGTCCTCGGCGGTGTAGTCGATGACGTCGTCCGCGCCCAGGGAGCGGACCAGGTCGATGTTGCGGGTGCTGCACACGCCGGTGACCTCCGCACCGAACGCCTTGGCGAGCTGGACGGCGAACGTGCCGATGCCCCCGGAGGCCCCGTTGACCAGGACGCGCTGACCCGCGGAGATCCGTCCGACGTCCCGCAGTCCCTGCAGTGCGGTGTGCGCGGCCATCGACACCGATGCCGCCTGCTCGAACGTGAGGCGGCTGGGCTTGACGGCCAGCCTGTCCTGCGGGACGGCGGCGGCCTCGGCGAACGATCCCAGCCGGACCTCTCCGAAGACCTCGTCGCCGACGCGCAGGTCCGTCACGCCGTCGCCCACCCGCTCGACCACCCCGGCGAGGTCGGCGCCGAGGACCAGGCCCGGCTTCGGCCGTCGCAACCCGACCCCGCTCAACCGCACCAGCTTCGGGTCGGCGCGCAGGTGGCGCCAGTCGTAGGGGTTGACGGACGCCGCGCGGATTCGCACGAGCACCTCGCCGGCGGCGATCTCGGGTTCGGCGACGTCCGTGAGGTGGAGGACGTCGGGCGGTCCGTAGCGGTCCCAGCTCCAGGCTTTCATCGCGGCTGCCTTCCGGACGGGCCGTAGCTGTCGTACGGCGTAAGGTTCTCTTACGCCGTAAGATTATCGTACGCCGTAAGGCAGTCAAGGGCTGCAGCGGAAATGGACTCGGCCGATGACCGGGAGTGAGGGCGTCAGGCGCCTGCGGGAAGGTCAGGAGTCGGCGGCGCGGCGCCGTTCCAGTCCGTCGAGGATCAGGTCCAGCGCGAACTCGAATTCGAACTGGTCGTCGCAGAAGCCCAGGGTGCCGTCCGGGTCGTCGTGGACGGCGTCCGCCAGCATCCCGACGATGTTCGGGAACCGGTCGGCCATCTGCTCCATGAGCGCGGCGGCCTCCTCGTCGGGGGTGCCGTCGCCGTCGGGCCGGAACAGTTCCTGGGTGAACCCGAGCGCGCGGCTGCCCAGGACGTGCAGCGCGCGGTGGGCCAGCTCGAACGAGAACCCGCCCGCCCGGAGGATGGCGACGACCTGGTCGTAGTAGGCGATGACCAGCGGGTTCGTGGTGGTCCGGCTTTCGAGCACCTGCGGTGCCCAGCGGTGGCCGAGGAAGACCTCCCGGGCGGCGAGGATCCGTGCGCGCAGCGCCGCCCGCCAGTCCGCGTCCGGGGACGGGGCCTCGACCGCGTCCACCGCCGCCATGACCTCCCCGAGGACCACCTCGGCGACGCCGTCGAGGACGGCCTCCTTGTTCGCGACGTGGTGGTACAGCGACATCGCCTCGACCCCGAGCTCCTGGGCGAGCTGGCGCATGGTGAGCGAGTCGATGCCGTCGCGGTCTGCGAGCCGCACGGCGGCGCGCAGGACCCGCCGCCGGCTCAGCGGGATGCGCGGCTGCTCGGTCAGCTCGTCGGCGTCGGTCGTCCGTGGGGTCATGGGATCGTCCTCCCGACGCACCTTACCCGTACACGGTAAGTCTCCCCGGGGGGCGGGGGCGGAGGGGCGGCCGACGCCACAAGGAGTACGCGCAGACGTCGCGTCCGTGGGCAGAATCCAGCTATGACTCAGACTGTGAACCTGCCCGGCGGCACCGCCCTGCCGATGATCGGTTTCGGGACCTGGCAACTTGGGTCCAAAGCGGCGTACGAGTCGGTGCGCGCGGCGCTCGACGTCGGCTACCGGCACATCGACACCGCGACGCTGTACAAGAACGAGGCGGACGTCGGCAAGGCCGTAAAGGACAGCGGCGTCGACCGGGAGCAGATCTTCATCACCACCAAGCTGCGCCCCCAGGACGCGCGGAACGCCCGCAAGACCCTGGAGTCGAGCCTTCGCCTCCTCGACACCGACTACGTGGACCTCTGGCTGATCCACTGGCCGACCGGCCCGGACGACCTCGTCCCGACCTGGGAGGAGCTGCTGCGGGCCAAGGACGCGGGTCTGATCCGCAACGCCGGGGTCAGCAACTACAGCCCGGCGCAGATCGACCTGCTGACCGAGGCCACCGGCCAGCGGCCGCCGGTGAACCAGATCCCGTGGAGCCCGGGAGAGCACGACCCGGATCTGCTCGCGGAGCACCGCCGCCGGGACGTCGTCGTCGAGGGCTACAGCGGCCTGAAGAACACCGACCTGAACCACCCGGTCCTGACCGAGATCGCGCAGCGGCACGGGGTCACCACCGCCCAGGTCGTCCTCCGCTGGCACCTGGAACACGACATCGTCATCCTCCCCAGGTCCGCCCGCCCGGAGCGCATCGCCTCCAACTTCGACCTCGAAGGCTTCACCCTCACAAAGGAAGACGTCACCGCAATCGACACCTTGGCCTGACACCCACCGCGGGCCTCCAGAAGAAGCGCGGCGATAGCGCCGCCCAAAGAACAGTAGATCCAGGGTCGGGATCGTCCAAAGAAACGGTTCCGACAATTTGCCATGCCCGGACGCGCGCGGCGAGAACCAGCTACAGAACCCTCCGGATACCGCGCTGAGCTGCGGTTCACAGGTCTCATGCAGTCATGCCATGCCTGCCCCCAAAGGCAAAGAGATCAGGTGAACGCAGGTTGCCCATCGGACGTCCGTGGGGAGGGAGAACGGACTACACAAATCCCCATCCGTCATCGAGAAAGGGGAAGTGACCGTGAAGGCCAATGTTCTCGAGCCCGCGGCGCAGGAGTTCGCCGACGCCACGGCCAAGCCGCCGTTCCCGTACGAGCTGGGGCCGGAGGGCGCCCGCCAGGTCCTGGACGACCTCCAGGCCGCCCCCGTCGCCAAGCCCGAGGTGGACGACGAGTGGCTCACCGTGCCGGCCGAGGCGGGCGAAGTGCGGGTCCGCGTCGTCAGGCCCGCCGGGACGGCCGGCGAGGTCCTGCCAGTCGTGCTGTACATGCACGGCGGCGGCTGGATCCTCGGCAACGCCGGAACCCACGACCGGCTGGTGCGCGAGTTGGCCACCGGGGCCCACGCGGCGATCGCCTTCGTGGAGTACGACCGGTCGCCGGAGGCCCGCTACCCGGTCGCGATCGAGCAGGGCTACGCCGCCGCCCGGTTCCTGACCGCCAACGGCGCGAAGGGCAACCTGGACGTCGCCCGGATGGCGGTCGCCGGCGACTCGGTCGGCGGGAACATGGCCGCGGCCCTGACCCTCATGGCCAAGCGGCGCGGCGACGTTCGGTTCGTGCACCAGTCGCTGTACTACCCGGTCACCGACGCCGCCCAGGACACCGGCAGCTACCGCGAGTTCGCCACCGGCCCGCACCTGACGGCCGCGGCCATGGCCTGGTTCTGGGACGCCTACGCCCCCGACCAGGCCCAGCGCGCCGAGCCGACCGCGTCGCCGCTGCGCGCCACCCTCGACGACCTGGCCGGGCTCCCGCCCGCATTCGTGGTCGTCGACGAGAACGACGTGCTCCGCGACGAGGGCGAGGCGTACGCCCGCAAGCTCACCGAGGCGGGCGTCCCGACCACCAGCGTGCGCTACAACGGCACGCTCCACGACTTCATGATGCTCAACCCGCTCAGCGGCACCCGTGCCACGCGGGCCGCCGTGAACCAGGCGGTCGCGGCGCTCAACAACGCCCTGCACACCCGAAAGGCCGGCTCATGAGCACCAACGACCAACCCGCCGTCGTCCTCGTCCACGGAGCCTTCGCCGAGTCGGCGAGCTGGAACGGCGTCATCCGGCGCCTGGGCGGCCGCGGCCTCCGCTCGGTCGCCGCGGCCAACCCGCTGCGCGACCTGGAGGGCGACGCCGCCTACGTGCGCGACGTCATCACCGGCATCGGCGGGCCCGTCGTCCTCGTCGGCCACTCCTACGGCGGTCTGGTGATCAGCCGGGCGGCGGCCGGCAACCCCGCCGTCCGGTCCCTCGTCTACGTCGCGGCGTTCGCCCCCGAGCCCGGGGAGGACGCGTTCCAGCTCTCCGCCAAGTTCGAGGGGAGCACCCTGGGCGGGACCCTGGTCACCTATCCGGTCTCGTCCGGGGGCAACGAGTTCCGGATCGACGACGACAAGTACCACCGGCAGTTCTGCGCCGACCTTCCCGCCGAGGAGGCGGCCCTGATGGCGGCGACCCAGCGTCCGGTGACCGAGCGGGCACTGACCGACGAGGTGGCCGCGGACGGAGCCGCCTGGCGCGACCTGCCGTCCTGGTTCGTCTTCGGCGAGCTGGACCGCAACATCCCGGCCGAGGCCCACCGGTTCATGGCGGAGCGCGCCTCCTCGCGGGGCACCCTGGAGATCGCGGGCGCCTCGCACGCCGTCGGGGCGTCCCAGCCCGACGCCGTGGCCGCCTGCGTCCTCGAAGCCGCCGGTCAGCCGCGCGACTGAGCGGCGTCGCCGCCCGGCCGCCACCGCGGCGGCGGCCGGGCGGGGGCGCGGTCTCGACACCATCGCAATGAAGGTGCGACTGAGCATGCTCTGCGAAGAACACGACCAGACCCCCCTCGACCAGACCCCCATCGACCAGGCCGTCGCCGCCTTCACCAGCGCGCGTCCGCGGCTCTTCGGCATCGCCTACCGGACGCTCGACAGCGCGGCGGAGGCCGAGGACATCGTCCAGGAGACCTGGCTGCGCTGGCAGCGGGCCGACCACTCGTCCGTCGCCGATCCGGCGGCGTTCCTGGCCTTGATCGCGACGCGGCTGTCCCTCAACGCCGTCCGGTCCGCCCGGGTCCGCCACGAGGTCTGCCGCGCCGGGCCGCGGCTCCCCGAGCCCGCCGACGCCGGCGCCGACCCGGCCGCCGGGGCCGAGCGGGGCGAGGCGGTCGAGCTCGCCCTCCTGCTGCTGCTCGGAAGGCTGACCCCGGCTCAGCGGGCCGCCTACATCCTCCGCGAGGCGTTCGCCTATCCCTACGAGGAGATCGCCGGGCTCCTCGGGCTCAGCCCGGCCAACGTCCGCCAACTGGTGAGCCGCGCTCGCAGGCGGCTGGCCGTCCCCGGGCGGGAGCCGATCGACACGGACGAGCACCGGCGCCTCCTGTCGGCCTTCCGCGACGCCGCGGAGCAGGGGAACGTGGCGGCGCTGGAAGACCTCTTCGCGGCGGACGTCACCGGCTCCCGTCCGTTTCCGCCCTCGGCGAGGCGGCCTGACCGGCGGCGGATCCGGGCGCGCGAAGCGCCGGCGGGTGCGGAACCCGCCGGTGCTTCGCGGCCCGCGTCAGCTCGGCAGAGCCCGGAAGGCGGCCTTCGTCCGGACGGTGACGGCGGTCAGCGGGACGCAGACGCCGGCGGTCATCGCGATGACGGCGGAGACCTCGGCCTCGCACCAGGCGCCGATCCGGTTCCGGGAAGCGTTCGCGGGGCGCTGTCACAGGCCGGAGGGGTCCGCTGTCTCAGCTGTCGACCGGGCGGACGAAGCGTCCCGGCGGACAGGGAGGCGTGTCATGAAGATCGTGGTAGTCGGCGGCACCGGGCTGATCGGGTCCAAGATCGTGGCGAAGCTGGGCGAGCACGGCCACGAAGCGGTGGCGGCCGCGCCCGGCACCGGCGTCAACACGCTTACCGGGGAAGGGGTCGCCGAGTGCGTGGCGGGCGCCGCCGTAGTGATCGACGTGTCGAACTCCCCGTCCTTCGAGGACGCCGCGGTGCTGGAGTTCTTCCAGACGTCCACCGGCAACCTGCTGGCCGCGGAGCAGGCGGCCGGGGTCGGCCACCACGTCGCGCTCTCGGTGGTGGGCACCGGGCGGCGGCCGGACGTGGGCTACTTCCGGGGGAAGCTCGCCCAGGAGAAGCTGATCGAGGAGTCGGGAATCCCGTACTCCATCGTGCACGCGACGCAGTTCTTCGAGTTCGTCCAGCCCATCGCCGACCAGGCCACGGACGGCGGCAAGGTCCGCATTCCCCCGGTGCTGTTCCAGCCCATCGCGGGCGAGGAGGTCGCCCGGACGGTCGGCAGGACCGCCGTCGGTACCCCGCTGAACGGGCGGGTCGAGATCGCCGGCCCCCGCCGCTACCGGATGGACGAGTTCTTCCGCAAGGCCCTGGCCGCCTGGGGCGACCCGCGCGAGGTCGTCACCGACCCGCACGCCCACTACTTCGGCGCCGAGATGACCGAGCGGGACCTCGTCCCAGGGGACGGCGCGACGCTCGGCGAGATCGAGTACGGCGACTGGCTGAAGAGCTCCGAGTAGCGGACACCCCGTCCAGCCCGCATGGAGGAACGATGAGCACGTCGGCCGGCGACGGCGGCTTCGGGTTCGAACCGGCGGCCGGGCCGTGGCACGGCCTCCGCGACGAGACGCCGCCCGGACCGCCGGTCTAGGCGGGGACGCTTCGGCGTGGCCAGGCGACGTCGTCGATCGCCAGCCAGGGGGCGGCGGCCACGGCCGTAGGCGTGAGGCCGGTGAATGCCTTTACCTCGCGGTGGAGGTGCGCCTGGTCGGTGTAGCCGCTCCGGACGGCCGCGACGGCGGCGGGGTGGCCCGCCGCCAGCAGGTGGGCGGCGCGGTCGAAGCGCGCGAGCCGGGCGGCGCGTTTCGGCGTGATGCCGAGCTGGGACCGGAAGCGCGACCACAGGCGCTTGCGGCTCCAGCCGACCTCGTCCGCCAGGCCGTCGACCCGCACGCGTCCCGGGCCGGCGAGCGTCCGCCGCCATGCGTGGGCCACCTCCGGGTCGACCGGCGGGCGGGCGCTCGTCTTCCGCCGGAGCAGCGCCGCCGCGAGCGCGAACCGGTCGTCCCAGGACGGGGCGGCGCGCAGCTCGTCCTCGGCGCGCCTGGCGTCGCGGCCCCAGACGTCCGCAAGCGGCACCGCCATTCCGCCGAGCTCGGCCGATGCGCCGAGCACCGCGGCCGCCGAGACCGGCTCCAGCCGGATCTGGAGGCACTCGCCCGCCCGGCCGCCCGCCCGGAGCTCACCGGGGAGGAGCCCGACGGCGACACTGCCGCGCTCGCGCCGGCCCCCGGTGCGGCAGCCGAACCCCTCGTCCTCGCTGAGATCGATGAACAGGGTGACGGCGGGGTGCGCGACCATGGCGATCTCCGCGGAGACGGGGGCGCGCGCGCCGAATCCGGCCATGCTGATCCCGGGGAGCCGGTGGGCGGGGCGCGGGACGGCGACGTCCACCCAGGCCCAGTCCCAGTCGGGTGGTGTCCCGTTCGGATGCACGTCCCCAGTCTAGATTTCCGGGATTCAGGGCCTCTCGGCCGTGAAGTCCAGCAGGAGCCCGGCGGTCATCTCGGGCGCTTCGAGCATGGGGATGTGCCCGACGCCGGGCAGCATCTCGATCCGTGCTCCGGGCACCTTCTCGTACTGGCGGGCCGAGGACGGTTTCCAGCGCGGGTCTGCGGCGCCGAAGAGCACCAGCACGGGGACTTCGAGCTCGGCGAGCCGCCCGGGCACGTCCTGCTCGGTGATGTACGCGGTGTTCCTGCGCGACACCGTCCTGAACGCGCGGTACGTGGTGCCCCGCATCTCCGCGATCAGCCGGTCCGGGACGTCCACCGCCCGGGCGGCCGTCGCCTGGACGCCCTTGCGGATCATCGCGTCCGACCGCAGGGGCCAGAGGAGCCGGCCGGCCGGCGGCCCCAGCAGGATCCGGAGGATCAGCGGCTGCGGAAGCAGCGCGTCCATGCTCGGGCCGGTGCTGATCAGCGCGAGCGGTCCCACCAGGTCGGGCCGCTGCCCGGCGAGCGCGGTGGCGACGTAGCCGCCGCTGGAGTGCCCGGCGACGGCGACGCGGCGGTGCCCGAGATCGTCGAGGAGGGCCGCCACCCTGCTCGCCTGGTCGGGGACGTCGTAGGACTCCGGGGGCGGCGACTGGCCGCAGCCCGGCAGGTCGACCCGGATGACGCGGTGGTGCGCGGTGAGCGCCGGCACCACCGGGTCCCAGGAGCCGTTCGAGGCCCCCGAACCGTGGATGAGCAACACCGGCGGCGCATCCGGCGGACCGTCCGAGACCACGTGCATCCCATGCGAGTGCTCACTCATACCCGGACTATGCACAGTCGCCCGGCCACCGGTCTTGTACGAATGTTCCCGCGCGCCCTGCTACTCCGCGAGCCAGCGGCGGATCAGGGAGTAGTCCGCTTTGGTGAGGCCGGTGTGCGGGTCGACTCGGTGCAGTAGTGCTCTGCTGCCATGGTGTGATGCCACCCATTGCCGGTCGGCTTCGGTCAGTTCGTCGTCCAGCCAGATGAACGGACGGACGGCCGCCCATTCAGTGATGGGCTCCGTCTTCCAGTGCAGGCCGTACGGCGGGTCCTCGGCCGTGTCGGGCCATTCGACTACGGGCAACTCCGGTAGGCCCAGCAGGGTCGAGATGACCTCGTTCGCGTCCGCCGTCCACGTTGTCGCCCAGACGAGTTCGCAGTTCAGTGCCAGCAGCCTTTGCCCTTCATCCGGGTCCAGCCGGTGGAGCAGCGGATTGCCGTAGCCGCCGAGTTCCTCGTCCCGAAAGGTCCGGCGCCCGGCCGGCCTGGAGCTGAGCGGAATAAGCGGGCCGTCGACATCTAGGAAGATCAAGGGGCGGTCGGTGGCGCCGGAGATCACTGGAAGAAGCTACCAACGGCGGACGGGATTGGCTTGCAGGTTGCTCTCGCCGCAGGGCCATACGCCGGTGTCCATCGGAGGCAGGTCGGTGTCGGCGATCACGAGTCTGGCGTCGCCCTTCGCCCAGTCGGAGGTGAGGACGAAGAACAGCCGGCCCTGTTCCAGCAGCAGCATTCTGCCGACGCCCTCCCCTTCTCCTTTCCACAGGGTGTGGACGGACAGGTCGGGGCCGACGATCTGGAGTTCGCCGTTCCGGAAGAACGCGGCCCGGCCGTCACCGCCCAGCGCCGGCCCGACGGTGTAGTAGCCCGGAATGAGCGGGCCGTCGGTCATGGTGCCGTCGCGATGCAGCCGCCGGAGTCGCCGAGGCGAGGAGTCGTTCGCCATTTCCACGACGCGGATCCTGCCGCGGCTGCTGACCAGGAGGCGGCCGTGGCTGGGCCATTCCACGACCGTCGCGCCGTCCCGGTCGTACAGCCGTGTGGAGAACGCGCCGTATCCCTGGCTGCCGACCAGGAATGCGCCCGGTCCGGCGATCGCCCGGTCCCCTGTCGGGTGCGGCGGCGTGACCCAGACCAGCTCGCCGGTCGCCAGGTCGAGGCAGAAACCCATGCCGATGCCGCTGGACCAGTCGAGGTAGGTGGCGAGCACCCGGTCCGCCGAGACGAGCAGGCCGGAGGGGCGCTCGGGGGACAGTTCCCGAGGGCGCCACGGCGCCATGGGGGTCGCCTGCCAGTTGTTCGCCGCGCTCATCTCCACGACGCCCTCGTAGGACAGGCGCGCGTCGGGCATTTCGGCCGACCAGCGCCTCGCCCCCGATCCGTCGACGCGTTCCACGCGCGCAGTGCGATACGGCTTGCTCTGCCACGCCACCACGAACCCGTCCGGCAGGACGACGAACTCTCCGACCTGCTCATCGGGCGCGTGGGAGAGGGCTATCTGCCGGCCCGGCGCACCCGATGCCGCCGTTTCCGCGAGGGCCGCTCCGTCGGCCAGCCACACTCCCCCGTCCGGCGCGACGCGCATCAGACCCGGCGTCGCGTTCAGCGGACGGCTCCACCGCACCCGGCCGTCCAGGCCGAGCGCACACAGGGCGGACCCTGTCGGCGACCTGGTCAGGGCGTAGACCGGCCCCGCCGGCCCCGCGGCGGCCAGCGGCCCGTACCGCCCGGTCAGTTCCACTGTTTCGACGCCCGGCACGCACATGATCGTCCCGATATCGGGGTCCGGCCACAACCCTGACGGGCGACCGGATCGGCACTACGCCGGGGATCATGGCCGATGGCGAGAGCCTGCCGCGCGCGTCGAGGACGTTCAGCGGAGATCGTCCAGGACGCGTGGCTGTCGCGCGCGTCGGCCCGCCGCGGCTGGTGCGGCGCGTGCGTCGCCGTCGGTCCGCGAGCACGGACGCGGGCGGCGGATAGGCTCGGGCGATGTTCTCGCCCCAAGGGCCGTCGCTGCGTGAGCTGGCCGTCCAGGCGCTGTCCTCGGTCGAACGCGGCTACGACCTGCTCGCCCCGAAGTTCGACCACACCCCCTTCCGCACACCGGACGGCATCCTCGACGCGACCCTCGACGTGCTGCGTCCGCTCGGGCCGTTCGGTGCCGGGCTGGACGTCTGCTGCGGCACCGGCGCGGGCATGCGGGTCCTCGGACCGCTGTGCGCGGGACGGATCAGGGGCGTCGACTTCAGCCGCGGGATGCTCGCGCAGGCCGCCGAAGAACACCCGGACGCGGAGTGGGTCCAGGCCGACGTCCGCGCCCTGCCCTTCGCCGGAGATTTCGACCTCGCCGTCACCTTCGGGGCACTCGGCCACCTGCTGCCCGCCGAGCGGCCCGCGATCTTCGCCGGGGTGCGCCGGGCGCTGCGTCCCGGCGGGCTCTTCGCCTTCCCGCTCGGCGCGCCGCCGCCCCCGGCCTCGGCCCAGTACTGGGCGATGCTCGGGTTCGACGCGGCCATGCGCGTCCGGAACGCCGTCTGGCGTCCCCCGTTCGTCATGTACTACCGCACCTGCACGCTGGGCGCGCTCCGCGACGACCTGGCGGCGGCCGGCTTCACCGTCACCACGGCTCCCATGGCATCGCTCGGCCACCGCCGGGACGGCACGCCCCGCTACCGCCTCGTCCTCGCCCGCAAGGACGCGGACGAGCCGGGCTAGGAGTCTGCGGGGCCGGGGTCCGGGG
>NZ_SMKB01000139.1:0-19289 GCF_004348575.1 Actinomadura sp. 7K534 | reverse complement strand
GGGGGAAGGGGGCCGCGTGCCGAAGATCCAGGCGCCGACCGTGGCGGAGCACCGGGCCGCGCAGCGGGCCGCCCTGCTCGACGCCGCCCGCTCCCTGCTGGCGGAGGAGTCGGAGCGGGCGCCCAGCATGGCGGAGGTCGCCCGCCGCGCCGGGCTCGCCCGCTCCAGCGTGTACGCCTACTTCAAGTCGCGGGACGATCTCCTCGACGCCCTCATCGTCGACACGTTCCCGCGCTGGTCCGCCTACGTCCGGGCGCGGATGGGACGGGCCAAGAGCCCGGGTGACCGGATCCTGGCCTACGTCTACGCCAACCTCCGCCTGGTCGCCCGCGGGGACCACGCGCTCGTCCGCGCCCTGGCCGCCTTCGGCCGCACCGACACGCTGGCCGAATCCAGCGGGCTGCTGCACAGGGAGCTCCAGGGTCCGCTCCGCGTCGCGCTGACCGAACACGGCGCCCCCGACCCCGACCGGACGGCCGAACTCGTCCAGTCGCTCGTCTACACCCTGAGCCGCATGATCGAGGAGGGCCTGTCCGAACGCGCCGCGCGGCGGCTCGCCCGCGAACTGCTCACGCCGTACATACGATCCGCGCTGCCGCAGCCGGAGCAGTAGAGCGCGGTCGGCGGTCAGGTGGTGGAGCCGACCAACCCGACCGGATCCCTCGCGGATGGCAGGACGTGGCCGTGGCCGACTTGGGCACGTTCGTGGCATTGCGTTGACCACAGCGTGCATGGTGTGTTTCGTCGTGACTATCTGCATTGGCGGCAGCCGCGGGCAGGTATGGGGGCGCGATGAGCATCCGGGTGGCGACGTTCAACGTCGAGAACCTCTTCGCGCGGTTCAGGTTCGACGCGGGCGTCGATCCGAGCACGGTCAGCAAGGACGGCTGGACGGTCGAGAAGACCGCCTTCCACCCCCTGTCGCTGGCCGACAAGGAACTCACCGGCGCCGCGGTCAAGGAACTGGACGCCGACGTGCTGTGCCTGCAGGAGGTCGAGAACGTCGACACCCTCAAGCACTTCCGGTCCCGCGCGCTGGGCGGCAGGAGCGCCTACCCCTACGTCGCGGGCATCGACGGCAACGACCCGCGGCTGATCGACGTCGCCGTGATGTCGCGGGTGCCCATCGTCCACGTCCGGACCTACCAGCACCTGCGCGTCCACGAGACAGGCTCGCGGGAGGTGTTCTCCCGCGACTGCCTGGAGGTAGACGTGCAGTGGCCCGGCCCGGGGCAGGTGCTGACGCTGTTCGTGCAGCACTTCAAGTCGATGATGGGCGGACGCGCGCAGACCGCGCCGCGGCGCCGCGCCCAGGCCCGCGCGGTCAAGCAGATCATTCTGGACCGCTTCGGGCCGGAGCCGGGAGCGCACCCGTTCATCGTGTGCGGCGACCTCAACGACTTCATGCAGGCCGACGACCAGGGCGAGCCGGCCATCGACGACCTCGTCGGATGGGACCAGGTGGTCAACGTGGTCGACCGGCTCCCCGAGGCCGAGCGGTGGACCCACTTCTTCAAGCGGCGCAAGCACTACACCCAACTCGACTACCTGCTGCTGTCCCGCTCCCTGGCCGCCGCCAACCCCGGCCCACCCGAGATCATGCGCAAGGGCCTGCCGCTGCGCGCCGACCGGTACCCCGGTCCGCACTTCCCCGGGGTCGGCCGCGACCACCCCAAGTCCTCCGACCACTGCCCGGTCGCCATGACCCTCACCCGGCCGAACTGACCGTTCGCTTGATCCACGAGGAGTGCGGCGACGGCATCATGAGCGCCATCAACTTCCGCGTCGACTTCTCCCGGCGCCCGGATCCCGACGGGGACCGGGTGGTCATCACGTTCGACGGCGAGTTCCTCGACTACAGATGGTGACCGGCTGGGCGTAGCCGACGGCCCGGCCAGTCCGGGCGGGCGGAGCGGGAGCGAACGCGGCAACCGGACGACCTGGAATTTCTTTCGAACCTATCCGGCATATCAGCCATCTCACCCTACAACTGACCAAAGAGGCGAGGGGGTCCCCACCATGACGCAGAGTGCCGGCCGTCGTTCGTTCGTGGCGCTTGCCGGAGCCGGGCTCGCGCTGGCACTCTCCGTCACCGGATGCAGCTTCGACTTCAGCGTGGGCGACCCCGAGCCCGCCGCCGAGGAGCCCGGGACCGCCGTGGAGCCCGAGGAGGCGGGGCCGCCGACGGGCTCCTCCCCCGGCGGTGACAAGCCGTCCACGTCCCCGCGGGCGGGCGGCTACGAGATCCCCGTATGCCTTCCGGGGCAGCTCATCGCCGAGCTGCACGAGCAGCCGTCCGACTCCGAGGAGAAGGTGCTGGCGATCCTGACGCTGTCCAACAGGTCGACGGCGGACTGCGTCCTGCCCGGCGGCTGGGCGCCGCTCGGGCAGGGCGGCGGGGGCGGCCCGCACTACGCGGCCGTGGAAGGCGCCCGCGAAGCGCACCCGAACCCCGGCATGCGGATCACCCTGCGTCCGGGAGCGACCGCTTACGCGGGACTGAAGTGGGGCACGAGCCCGGAATGCCCGTCCGCCGACGGCTGGGCGGTGTCGTGGCACGGCTCCTGGCTTCCCGCCGAGGTGTCCTGGCGGGGCGGGCAGCGCGACATCTGCCCCGGCACGCTCACCCAGGGCACTCTCCAGCCCAGTCCGAACACCGTCAACTACAACTGATCTCCGGGGCCGGTGCGGGCCTCGACTCCGGCATGCGAGGCTCGGTCCAGCATTCCCAGCCACTTGCCGGCGGACGCGGGGCGCCGTGCGGAACGGAGATCGGCCAGTGAAACTCGATGTTCAGCTGGACGGCAGGCCCGACGAGGCGGCGCAACGCGCCCGCGCGCTGATCGCCGCCGGGGTGGACGGCCTGTTCACCTTCGAGGGCCCGCACGACGTCTTCCTGCCGCTGATCGTCGCGGCCGGCTCACCGGACGTGCCGCCGGCCGACCTGATGACGAACGTCGCGATCGCGATCCCCCGCAGCCCGATGAACCTGGCCAACATGGCCTACGACCTGCACCTGCTGAGCAAGGGCCGGTTCCGGCTCGGGCTGGGCTCGCAGATCAGGCCGCACATCGAGAACAGGTACGGCTCGGAGTGGAGCAGGCCGGCCGCCCGGATGCGCGAGGCGGTGCTCGCGGTGAAGGCGATCCTGAACTCCTGGCAGGACGGCACCCCGCTCGACTTCCGCGGCGAGTTCACCAGGCACACCCTGATGCCCGCGACGTTCGTCCCCGGACCGAACCCCTACGGCGTCCCGCCGGTCCTGCTCGGCGCGCTGGGACCGGTGATGACCCGGACGGCGGCCGAGGTCGCCGACGGGCTCCTGGTCATGCCGTTCCACAGCCACCGGCATTTCCGCGAGCGCACGCTCCCGGCCGTTGCGGAGGGCCTGGAGCGGGCGGGTCGCGACCGGGTCGAGGTGTACCCGCAGGCGATCGTCGCGATGGGCGACACGCCCGAGGAGATCGAGGCCGCGACCTTCGGGGTGAAGGCACTGCTGGCGTTCTACGGTTCGACCCCGGCGTACCGGCCGGTCCTGGACATCGAGGGCTGGGGGGATCTGCAGCCCGAATTGAGAGCGCTGTCCAAGACCGGCGACATCATGACGATGGTCGGGCTGATCGACGACACGATGGCGCGGACCCTGGCGGTCGTCGGAACGCCGGCCGAGTGCGCCGCCGAGATCAAGACCCGGTTCGGCGACGTGGCCGAGCGGATCTGCGCCTACTTCCCCGGAACGACCCATCCGGAGAAGACGATCGCCGCCCTCGCGGACGAACTTCGCCGGACGCCGTGAACGCGCCCGCCCGCCACGGGTGATCGCCGCCTTGGCCTCCCGTCAGGGCGCGGCCGTCGCGGACGAGGTGGCCGGCGGAGTGAACGTGCACGGCAGCCGCTTGTAGCCGTTGATGAACCCGGACATGAGCCGGTCGGGCTCCCCCGCGGTGATGTCGGGCAGGCGGGTGAAGAGCTCACGGAACATCACGGTGATCTCCCGTCGCGCCAGGTTGGCGCCCAGGCAGAAGTGCGGGCCGGGTCCGCCGAACCCGACGTGCGGATTCGGCGAACGCGTGATGTCGAAGCGGTCGGGGTCGGTGAACATCGACTCGTCGCGGTTGGCGGACCAGTAGAACAGCGTCACCCGCTCGCCCTTGCGGTAGGTGTGGCCGTTCATCTCGTAGTCGCGGGTGAGGTTGCGGCGCATGAAGATGACCGGGCTGCTGTAGCGGACGATCTCCTCGACGGCCCCCGCGATGCGGCCGTCGAAGTCGGCCAGCAGCAGCTCCCGCTGCTCGGGGTGCTCGGTGAACAGCTTCAGGCCGTGCGCGATCGCGTTGCGGGTCGTCTCGTTCCCGGCGACCACCAGCAGCAGGAAGAACGTGGCGAACTCGCGCGGGCTCAGCCGCTCGCCGTCGACGTTGGCGTTCACCAGCGCCGAGGTCAGGTCGTCGGTGGGCGTGGCCCTGCGCTCCCGGCCGAGCTGGGCCGCCAGGCGGTGCAGCCGCCAGCCCGCCGACGCGATCGTGCCCAGCATGCGGACCGTGTCCACCCGGCCCAGCTTCGGCGTACCGCCGCTGTACTCCACGGTGGCGCCCACGTACTCGGGGTCGCTGTAGCCGACGATGATGTTGGTCAGGTCCACCACCCGCTGGTGGTGCCGGGCGGGAATGCCCAGCATGTCGCAGATGACCTCGACCGGCAGCCGCGCCGCGGCCCGGGACACGAAATCGCCGTCGCCGGTCGCGATCAGCTCGTCCACGATCCGGGCGGCCCGGTTGGCGATGTCGTCCTCGGCCTTGGCGAGCATCCTGGGGCTGAACGCCCGCGACACGATCCGGCGGATCTTCGCGTGCCGCGGGTCGTCCATGTCGATCATCGAGTTGAAGTACTTGTCCATCCAGCGCGGCATGTCGGCCGGGCTGGTGGCGCTGGGCTCGCTGCTGAACACCTCGGGGTTGCGGCTGGCCTCCGTCACGTCCTCATGACGGACCAGCGCCCACGACCCGGGGCTCTGCGGCAGGAAGGGCAGCTTCGGAAGGGTGAAGAACACCGGTTCGGGGTGGGCGCGCAGTAGCGCGAAGGCCCGCGCCCGCTCGTCCAGGGGGCGAGCCCAGAACCGCAGGTCGCTCAGGTCGATGTCCGCCAGCTCCAGCTGCGGGGGGTTCTCCGTGGTCATCGGCCCTCACGCTCCCGTCTCACCGCGACCAATCTGGTGAAGCAGCACACCAGAAGTATCTGGTGTGTACCGTCTCCAGATTTGCGGTCGAAGTCAAGGGATGCGGCACAATCGGGGCTGTGCCGTCCCAGCCTTCTCGCGCCCGCCCCTACCGCGGCGTCCCCGCCGACCAGCGGCGGGCCCGCCGCCGCGCCGCGCTGCTCGCGGCCGGGCTGGAGCTGCTGGGCACCCGCGGCTGGGCGGCCGCGACCGTGCGGAAGGTGTGCGCCGAGGCCGGGCTCAACGACCGCTACTTCTACGAGAGCTTCCCGGACCGGGAGGCCCTGCTACTGGCGGTCATCGACGACCAGGTCGCCCAGGGCACCGCCGTGATCCTGTCCGCCGCCCGCGAGGCCCCCCGGGATCCGCAGGCCCGCACCCGCGCCGTGGTCACCGCCGTGTTCGACTTCCTGACCACGGACCCGCGGCGCGCGCACATCCTGACCCACGCGTTCCCCCTGTCGCCCCTGCTCCAGCGGCGGCGGGTCGAGATCATCCGGACGCTGGCCGGCATCTTCGCCGCCCAGGCCCACCAGACCCTCGACCACGTCTCGCTCTCCGACACCGACCTGGAGCTGACGGGGCTGACCCTCACGGCCGGCCTCTGGGAGCTGTTCACCAACTGGTTCCGCGGCGACCTCGGCATCGACCGCGACCACCTCGTCGACTACACCGTCGCCCTGATCCTGACGACCACCGAGCTGGCCGCGCCCCTCCACCACCGGCTCCGCTGACCACGCCGCCGGCACGCGGACGCGGGGCCGTGCAGGGTTCCGCCCCCGCCAGTCCCCCGGTGGTCAGCTCGGGGACGAGCAGGCGGTGAGGGTGTCGATCAGGGTGGCGCGGAGGAGGGCCACCTTGTAGGCGTTGTTCGGCAGCGGGCTGCAGCGGGCGGCCGCCAGGTCGGCCGCGGCGGCCAGGGTCTCCTCCGTGGCGGGCTTGCCGACCAGGGCGTCCGCAACCTCGGGCAGGAGGAGGGGTGTGCGGGCGACTCCGCCGGCGGCCACGGTGGCGGACGCGATCGTGTCACCGTCGAGGGTCAGCCGCGCGACGGCTTCGACCAGGGGCCATTCCGCCATCTCCCGGGCAGTGGCGCGGCGGTAGGCGGCCCGTTCGCCCGGCGTGGGCGCGGGCATGAGCACGGCCTGGAGGATCTCGCCGGGATTCAGGAGATGGTCGCGCGTCGGGTCGGTGCCGTCCCCGTACAGCTCGGCGATCTCCAGCGGTGACCGGCCGTGGACGTCGGCCGTCGCGGCATAGGTGAGCAGGGCGACGGCGAGCGAGGAGGGGTGCGGGGCGATGCAGGGGCCCTGGTCGACGACGGCCGAGTACAGGTGGGCGCCGTCGCGGGCGGGGCAGCTGTCGCCTCCCGTCTGGTGGCACGTGAAGGCCGGATGGCGCAGGTACCAGCACCGGTTGCGCTGCAGCAGGTTGCCGCCGACGGTGGCGACGTTGCGGATCTGCGGGGTGGCGATGGCGGCGGCCGTCGCGGCGAGCGCGGGATAGGCGGCGGCCAGGCGGTCGTCGGCGAGCACGTCGGCGATGGACGTGAGGGCGCCGATGCGGGCGGAGCCGTCCGGCCGCCACTCGGTGCCGCGCAGGCCCGGGATGCCGAGCAGGTCGACCGGGGTGCCCGCCGCCCGGCTCATCACGTCGGTGCCGCCGGCGCGCAGCTCGCCGCCGGTGTCGCGGACGGCCTGGGCGGCGGCCTCGATGGTGGTCACGCGCCGATCCCCTCCAGCAGCAGGTCGGGCCTGATGGGCAGGTCGTGCGGGCGCCGGCCGGTGGCGTGCCGGACGGCGTTGCCGATCGACGCGGCGACCGCCATGGTGCAGACCTCGCCGAGGCCGATGCCGCGGCCGGGCACGTGGTCCCAGCCCTCGGTGTGGAAGTACACGTCGATCTCCGGGGTGTCGGCGATACCCGGGATGCGGTAGTCCTCCAGGTTCGCGGTGAGCACGGTGCCGGTGGCCGGGTCGTCGTGCCGCTGCTCGTACAGGGCGTAGCCGATGCCCTGGATGACCCCGCCCTCGCACTGGTTGCGGGCCAGCCGGGGGGCGTAGACGTGGCCGGCGGTCACGCCGCTCCAGACGCGGGTCGGCCTGATCCGGCCGAGCAGGGTGTCCACCTCGACCTCGGTGACGACGACCGCTCCCGAGAAGCCCCGGCCGATGGCGAAGTGGTCCAGCGGGAAGGGCGTGACGTATCCGCGGCGGTCCCGGGGGCGCCTGCCGACGACGTGGAGCCCCTCGGCGTCTTCGAGGGAGCGGGCGCCGAGGGCCTTGCGGAGCCGGTCCGCCGCGTCCTGGGCCGCGGGGGCGATGGACGGGGTGGAGCAGCTGCTGGCGGAGGTCGGCCCGTAGGCGTGGTCGCTGTTCCCGACCTCGACGCGCACCTGGCCCGGCCGCAGGTCGAGCGCGGACCGCACGACCTCGGCGATCACCGAGCGGCTGCCCGTCCCGATGTCCTGCGTGGCGATGCGGGCGACGACGGCGCCCTGCTCGACGGTCAGCGAGACCTTGGTGCCCGGGTCGAGGAAGTACATGTAGTTGGCGGCCGCGACGCCCACGCCGCGCCGGATGCGGCCGTCGCCGGGATCGCTGCGGTCGCGCCACATGGGCAGGGCCGCGGCCCGGTCGTAGAGCGCGTGGCGCTTGGCGTTGCCGTCCCAGCGGCGGCGCAGTTCGATGGGGTCCTCGCCGCGGCGCAGCGCCATCTCGTCCACGCCCTGCTCCAGCGCCCACAGCATCGGCGGCAGGCCGGGGCCCCGGAACGGGATGCCGGGGGCGCGGTTGGTGACGTGGTCGTAGTCGCGGATCCGGCGGGGCGCGTTGCCGTAGAAGAACCGCGAGTGCCAGGCCGCGTTGGACCCGATGGAGACGCCGGAGTCGCCGTGCGCGTCCATCGTGAAGGCGGACAGCTTCCCGTCGGCGTCGGCGAGGAGGGCCAGCTCGATGCGCACCCCGGGGCGGGTGCCGCCGTCGACGAGCTCCTCCGGCCTGCTGAGGACGACCCGGACCGGCGCGCCGTGCAGGCGGGACAGCTCCACCGCCGCGACCACGTCGGACGTGACGTTGACCTTGGAGCCGAAGCCGCCGCCCACGTGCTCGGCCACGATGTGGACCTGCTCCGGGCGGAGCTTCCAGCGCTTGACCGCCTGCGCGGCGACACGCGTGACGGCCTGCGTGGACAGGTGGAGGTGCAGCTCCTCGCCTTCCCAGCGGGCCACGCAGCCGTGCGGCTCCATGCACGTGTGGGCCTGGACGCCGGTGGTGTAGGTGGCCTCCACGAGGGTCTGGGCGTCGTCGTCCCGGGCCTTCTCGATGCGCTTCTCGGCCGTGCCGCCGCGCCAGCTCATCGCGGCGGGGCCGCGCACGTTGCCGTTCCACTTCGCGGAGGCGAGCGGGCCCTCGTTGGCGCGCGGAGCCCACTCGCGGGACTCCTTGGTCGGGTAGACGGGGGTCTCGTCGTCCGGCGAGAGCACGGCGGGCAGCTCGGTGTACTCCACCTCGACCCGCGCCGCGGCCGCGAGCGCCTCGGCCCTGGTGGGCGCGGCGACCGCGGCCACCGGCTGGCCCACGTACCGGACGACGCGGTCCGGCGGCAGCATCTCGGTCACCGGGCCGTCGAACCGGATCTCGCCGACCTTCGCGTGGGGGTGCGGCGACCGGACGATCACGCCTTCGAGCTGCCCGTCCAGGACGACGTCCGCGGTGTACCTCGCGGCGCCGGTGATCTTGCTGAGGGCCTCCACGCGCGGCGGCGTCACCGTCCCCTCGTCGTGCTCGCCCGCGCACGCGGCGGCGACCGCCGCGTAGATGCCGGCGTACGCGCCGCAGCGGCACAGGTGACCCGCCAGGGCCTCGGCGATCTGCTCGCGGGACGGCTCGGCCGTGCCGTGCCCGGCCCGCCAGCGGTCCACGAACGCGGCCGCCTCCACCACGAAGCCCGGCGTGCAGTAGCCGCACTGCAGCGCGTCGTGCGCGGCGAAGGCCCGCTGCACCGGATGGTCGCCGCCGAGCCCCTCGACGGTCGTGATCTCGCGGTCCGCCGCCGCGCCGGCGGGCAGCAGGCAGCTCGCCGCCGAGCGCCCGTCGACCAGCACGGTGCAGGTGCCGCACACGCCCGTCCCGCAGGCGACCTTGGTCCCGGTCAGCCCCATCCGGTCCCGCAGCACATCCGCCACGGTCTCCTCGGGCTCGACACCGACGTCCACGAGCTTGCCGTTGAGGCCGAATTCCATGCACGCTCCCCGCGCCGGGCAGTGATCAGCGTCATCGTGGCACAGCGAGCAGGGTAAATCATCACTTTCGCACGATCTCGGGGCTAAGATCATTGCTGACGCTCAACGCCCACGGCAGACGGGAATCACCGGTGTCGCAACAGCCAGGCGTGCCGCAGGGGATCGACCCGAACACCCCGAACGTGGCCCGCATGTACGACTACGTCCTCGGCGGCAAGGACAACTACGCCGCCGACCGCGAACTCTCGGGCCACCTCATCGCCTCCATCCCGGACGGCGTCGAGGCACTCCGCGCGAACCGCCGCTTCCTCGGCCGCGCCATCTCCTACGTCGCCGAGCAGGGCATCGACCAGTTCATCGACCTCGGCGCGGGCCTGCCGAACCAGGGCAACGTCCACGAGGTCGCCCAGCGCGTGCACCCGCTCGCCCACGTCGTCTACGTGGACATCGACCCGATCGTCATCGCGCACGCCCGCGCCCTGCTGGCCGCCGACGACCGCACCGCCGCGCTGCAGGCCGACATGCGCGCCCCCGAGACCGTCCTGGCCTCCGACGAGGTGGCGCGGCTGATCGACTTCGACCGCCCGGTCGGCGTCATCTTCAACGCCATGCTGCACTTCGTCACCGACGAGGAGGACCCCGCGGGCATCGTCGGCGCGTTCACCGACCGCATGGCGCCCGGCAGCCACCTCGTCATCTCGCACAGCACCCTCGACGACCGCCCGGCCGACCTCGTCGAGATCATCGAGGACGCCTACGAGAAGGCATCGGC
This sequence comes from Actinomadura sp. 7K534, assembly GCF_004348575.1. Classification (NCBI taxonomy): domain Bacteria; kingdom Bacillati; phylum Actinomycetota; class Actinomycetes; order Streptosporangiales; family Thermomonosporaceae; genus Actinomadura; species Actinomadura sp. 7K534. Next base: position 9,059 of record NZ_SMKB01000139.1, on the reverse strand, counting down.
GCCCATGGTCTTCCGCGACCACGACCGGATCCTGCGCCTGTTCAACGGCCTCCCCCTCGTGGAGCCGGGCCTGGTCAAGGTCAACCGGTGGCACGCCGACGAGGCGGAGGCGGCGGCGAGCGGCGGCGCCTGGGTCTACGGCGGCGTCGCCGTCAAATGACCTCCGGGCAGGAGCGCGGTCCGCAGCCGCCCGGCCGCGGCTGGACCGGCCGCCTCCTGGCCGAGGGCAGCGACCCCGACCCGCGCTTCTCGCTCGCCAACGAGCGCACGTTCCTGGCCTGGATCCGGACGGCGCTGGCGCTGATCGCGGCCGGCATCGGCCTCGCGCTCGTCGACGACCTGGTCGAGGCGCCGGTGCGGCACGTCCTGTCGATCGGCTCCGCCGCCATCGGGGCGCTGGTCGCGGCGCTGGCGTTCCACCGCTGGCTCCGCACCGAGCGGGCGCTGCGCCGGGACGAGACGCTGCCGCCGCCCGCGCTCGCCCCGGTCATGGCGTACGGGCTGGCCGTCGCGTCGGTCGTCCTGCTGGTCGCGGTCCTCGTCGCCCGGTGAGGTCCCGCCGGCTCTGGGATCCGGGCGCGCAGCCGGAGCGGACGGCGCTCGCGTGGTCCCGCACCACCCTCGCCCTGATCGCCGCGGGCCTGCTGTGCGTCCGGCTCGCCCCCACGGCGGCGGGCGCGGCGCTGGCGGCGGCCGTCGTCTGCGGCGGCGCGGCCCTGCAACTGCGGCGCAGCAGCGCGAGCTTCCGCCACCGCCGGCGCAACCTCCCGGAGGGCGCCGGCGCAGCCGACCCCACCGCCGTCCTGACCACGACCCTCCTGACGCTCCTGCTGGCCGTCGTCACGATGCTCTTCGCACTCAGGTGAACCGGGGCGCACCGGGGCGTTCGATGGACATCCGCAATCGCGCGGACGCCCTGTTGCGATGATCACACAAACCGCGCCGATTTCCGCCCGCCCCCCGGGCCGGTTTCGCACAGGGAACGGGCGGCATGGCGATATCCTGTGCGAATGGGTCGCAAGGAGAATTCCGCGGACGCTACCGGGCCGGGACAGGGCGGCCCGTCGCTCTCGGCGCTGGACGGCACCGACCGCGAGATTCTGCGGATTCTCCAGAAAGACGGGCGCACGTCGAATTCCGAGATAGCGAGGCGCCTGGGCATCACCGAGACCACGGTGCGCAAGCGCATCGCCTCGATGCGGGAGCGGGAGCTCATCGAAATCGTCGCGGTGCCGACCCCGCGGCTGGCCGGATACAGCATCTCGGCGATTATCGGGCTCTCGGTCCACCTCACTCATCTGCGCGAGGTGAGCCGGCAGCTGATCGAGGCTCCGGAGGTCCGCTATTGCGGCCTGTCCACGGGCCGCTTCGACGTGATGATCGAGGCTTTCTTCTACGACCGGGAGCACCTGCTCCGGTTCACCACCGAGGTGCTCGGCGGGCTGCCGGGCATCACCGACGTGGAGACCTCGCTCATTCTCCGGATCGAGAAGTTCTCCTACGAGTGGGAGCTCGGCTGAGCGCTCCGGCGGCCGGCCGCGGCGGCGACGAGCTGCTCGAACAGCCCGGTCAGCCCGCTCTCCTCCGCGTGGCCCTGCACCCCGCAGGCGAAGGCCCGGCCGCGGACCTCGATCCCCTCGACGACCCCGTCCTCGGCCCACGCCGTCTCGACCACCTCCTCGCCGAGGACGTCGACCGCCTGGTGGTGGTGGGTGGCGATGTCGGCGTGCTCGCCGAGGGCGGCCTGCAGCCGGCTGCCGGGCCGGGTGGCGACCGGGTGCTTTCCGAACCCGGAGCGGACCGGCAGGTGCAGGGTGGAGCGAACGGCGTCGGGAAGGTGCTGTATCAGCGTCCCGCCGCGAATGACGTTCAGCAATTGCATGCCCCGGCAGATACCGAGGATCGGCAGGTCCGCGTCCAGGGCGGCGCCGGCGAGCTGGAATTCCCACTCGTCCCGCACGGCGTCCGCCCTGCGCACCGCCGGGTGCGGCCGGGCCCCGTATCGGCCGGGATCGACGTCCCCTCCCCCGGCCAGCACCAGCCCGTCGATCTCCCGCACCACTTCGGCCGCCATTCCGAGTTGCGGCGGGATGACGGCGGCCAGCCCGCCGGCGGCCATGACCTGCTCGTGATAGGCGACCGGAAGTACGACCGCGCGCCGCCGCCAGTCCTCCCATTCGGCCTCGGCCAGGTCGGCGCTGATACCGATCAACGGCTTTTTCCCCACACCCACCTCTCGATTGGCGCGACGTCCCGACTCCGGCAGGGCGAAGGAGCGTTCAGTGGACCTCGGTCTTGGTCAGCTGCGCGTACACCGCGGGGTCGCTCCGCCTGAGCTGCAGCGCCCGCGCGGTCCCGATGAGGAACGCCACCGGGATGACGCTGAGGAGCAGGACGTTGACCCAGTCGGTGCGGCCGGACAGCAGCTCGAAGTTGCGGGCCACCAGCCAGGACGCCACGCCGAGCCCGCCGAGGCTGAGCAGCGGCGCGACCATCGTGCTCCACACGGTCAGCCCGTGCGCGGTGTTCACCCGGTTGAAGTAGGAAACGATCGCCAGTGAGCACAGCGCCTGCAGCACGATCACGGCGAGCACGCCCGGCGCCACCATGAGCAGGAAGACCTGCAGGTAGGGGTCGGCTCCGGCGACCATGAACGCGCAGATCGCCACGAGCGCGATCGTCGCCTGCGCGGCGCTGGCCACGTACGGCGAGTGGTGCCTGGGGTGGACGCGGGCGAGCGCGCGGGGAAGCATCCGCTCGCGGCCGAGCGTGAACAGGTACCGCGACGCGGTGTTGTGGAAGGCCAGCGTGGAGGCGAACGCGCTGGTGACCAGGAGGAGCTCCATCATGACCACCGCGCCGCGCCCGACGTACTGCTCCGTCGCGGCGAACACCAGCCCGACCGGGTCGTCGGTGGCGGCGCCCACGATCTTCGACTTGCCGTACGCGACGTAGACGACCCACGCCATGAACGTGTAGAAGATCGCGAGGAACCCGACCGCCAGGTAGACCGCGCGCGGGACGGTCCGCTCGGGGTCCCGCGCCTCCTCCGCGTAGATCGCGGTCGACTCGAACCCGATGAACGCGCCGAACACGATCGCGAACATCGCGCCCGTGCCGCCGCCCGCGAAGACCGCCGACGGGGCGAACGAGTTCAGGTCGAAGCCCTCGGCGCCGCCCTTCAGGAGCACCGGCGCGGCGAGCACCAGCAGGATCGCGGCCTCCAGGAGCAGCGCGATGCCGAGCACCTTCGCGCTGAGCGAGATCCGCCGGTGGCCCAGGAAGGCCACGATCGCGAACGCGGCGAGGGAGAACACGGGCCAGGGCACGTCGACGCCGAACGCGTCCTTGACCGGCACCACCGCGAAGGCCCCCACCGCCCCGAGCTGGCCGATGGCGATCACCGAGTACGCCGTCGTCGCCAGGGTCGCCGCGCCGCCGCCCGCGGGACGGCCGAGGCCCTGCCCGATGTAGGAGTAGAAGGCGCCGGCGTTCTTGATGCGCAGCGCCATCCTGGTCAGGCCGACCGCGAAGAGCAGCAGCACGATGCCCGCGACCAGCTGGGCGCCGGGTGCGCCGATCCCGCCGATCATGAAGGCCAGCGGGGCGAAGCCCGCGACCACCAGCAGCGGCCCGGCCGCGGCCACGACGAAGAAGGCCAGCTCGAAGGGCCCCATGCGGCCGCGGATGTGCGGAGCCGACGGGGCCGCCGGTTCGCCTCGGGTGCTCTTCGCCTGCTCCGAGAATGTCATCGCTCTCTCCTGGGCTGGTCGTGGTCAGAAGACGACCGAGGCCGGGTGGCGCTCGGCGTAGGCGGCTGCGGCGGCGGTGAACGCGTCGATCCGGGGCCGGAGGACACCGGCGCCGATCTGGCCGCCGGACCGTCCGGCCAGCCCCCCGTCGATCAGCGGGGTGCGGCCGGTGGAGACGACGGCGTGCAGGTCGATGCCGACCGGCGTGCCGCGGAAGTCGAACGCCGGGATCCGGTATTCGGGGTGTTCGGACAGGGTGATGGAGTACATCGCCTCGTTGTTGGCCAGCATGGCCTCGAAGCTGCCGCCCTGGTAGTTCATCAGCGACGGGGCGCACGCCTGCGCCATCCCGCCGAGGCCGACGGTCTCGGTGACGCAGCTCTCCCCGCCGATCCATTCGGCGTCCGCCTCGGTGAACCCGTCGAAGAACCGCCCCTGGAGCTCGGGGTGGCCGCCGCGGAACCACTCGTCGCCGAGCCCGCTGACGCGGATCGCGAACTCGCGGCAGTTGATCGCCATGCCCGTGATCAGGCTGCTGTGCTCGACGCCGTGGGCGGCGTCCGCGGTGGCCTTGGCCGCGGCCATGCCGAGCCGCAGGAAGGCGTAGTCGTTCGCCTGGAAGAAGTCCATGACCTCCTCCACCCGCGTCCGCCACTCCGCCGTCACGGCCAGGTCGAACAGCCTCGGGGTGAGCTCCCGCTGCAGCAGCAGGGTCGCCGCCGTGTTGCGGCTGTGCAGCTCGTCGCCGAGCCGCAGCGCCCGGGCCATCAGCGGCTTCAGCGGGACCGGGCCGGCGGCGAGGCACTCGGCCAGCACCGGGGCCATGGTCGTCTCCAGCCACCGCAGGCCGTCGGCGACCTCCCGGTCGTAGGACCCGTAGTTCAGCCGGAAGCGGCTCTTGCCCTCGTAGAAGTTGCAGAAGGCGACGTTGCCGTGCGCGTCGTCGCGGACGACGAACACCGGCATCGAGGCGGTGTAGATGCCGGCGACCGAGCCGATGCAGTCGTGCTGCTGGGTCGCGCGGACCTGGATCTCCCCGCGGTCGAGCTTGGCCTCGGCGTCCTCGACCGTCCCGGCCAGGCCCTCGTAGACCGCGCCGTAGAGGATGGCGCGGCGCTGGCCGCCGGTGTACTCGGGCCATTCCAGCGGCGCACCGGACGTCAGGATGGTGGTCGGGGTCATCCCGGGGACGACGTCCCCGGCCGCGGCGACCCCGGTCAGCACCGGTTCGGCGCCGACGATCCTCGCGAGCGCCTCCGCGTTGGCCTTCTCGCGCAGCGTTTCGACCGGCGTCTCGTTCACCGCGGACACCTCAGAGCCTCTGCAGGTAGGTCCGGGTCTCCCAGTCGGTGACCACTGCGCCGTACTCACGGCACTCCGCGCGCTTGTACTCCAGGAAGGTGCGGTGGAACTCCTTGCCCATGACCCGCTCGGCGAGCCCGTCGGCCTCGAAGAGGTCCAGCGCCTGCTCCAGCGAGCGCGGCAGCGCGAGGTCGCCGTATCCGGCGAGCTCCTCCGCGCTCATCCGGTAGGTGTCGCGGTTGAGCGGCTCGCCCGGGTCGAGCTTGTTGACCACGCCGTCCAGCCCGGCGGCGAGGACGAGGCCGATGCCGAGGTGGTAGTTCACCGAGGCGTCCACGGTGCGGACCTCCAGGCAGTGCCGGTTCACCGGCAGCCGGCACATCAGGGTCCGGTTGTTCTCCCCCCAGCTCCGGTAGATCGGGGCCCAGGAGATCTCGTCCATGAACCCCTTGCTGGTGAACCGCTTGTAGGAGTTGACCGTCGGGCAGGTCACCGCGCTGATGGCGCCCGCGTGGGCCAGCACCCCGGCCACGAAGTGGCGGGCGATGTCGCTGTACCCGCCGCCGGAGTCGGCCTCGAAGAGGTTCCGGCCGGTCTCCTTGTCCGCCAGGCTGATGTTCAGGTGGGACGCGGAGCCGAAGTCGTCCTGGAACGGCTTGGCCATGAACGTGGCGATGCAGCCCAGCTCCCGGGCCACGTGCTTGGCCATCAGCCGGAAGATCACCATGCGGTCGGCCATGGTGAGCGCGTCGGCGTAGTCGAAGTTGAACTCGTACTGCCCGTCGCCGCCCTCGTGGTCGAACGAGTAGACCCCGTAGCCGAGCCGGTTCATGTAGTCGACCATCCGCCCCAGGAAGGGCTCGGCCAGCACCGTGGTCTCCAGGTCGTAGCCGCGCGTCGGGGAGTTCAGCTTGTCCTGCGGGACGAGCGGCTCCCACCCCCGGCCGGTCTCGCGCACCACGTAGAACTCCGGCTCGATCCCCACGTTCACGACGAAGCCGAGGTCCGCGGCCTCGCCGACCTGCTGAAGCAGGAAGTTGCGCGCCTCCTGCGGGTAGCGCTCGCCGTTGAGGTGCAGGCTGGCGGGGACCACCGCGACCTCCGGCTTCCAGGGCAGGACCACCAGCCGGTCCAGGTCCGGGATGCCGGCGCATTCGTCCTCGTGCGGGCCGAGGTCGCCCATGCCCTCCAGCGCCCCGACCGTGTACAGCTCCGAGCCCTCGGCCATGGAGGGCAGCGACTCGACCGGGACGCACTTGCTCTTGGGCACGCCGTGGATGTCGACGTAGAAGCCGAAGACGAACTTGACGCCCTGCTCGATCAACTGGTCCCGGAGGACTTCAGCCTGTGACACAAAACACTCCTCTGCCGGATTTCGACTCATGATGCGGATGACAGAGTCGAATGTCAACAGTGAAGTGTCCGACGAGTGCTTGATTTCGATCTCGAAACCCGCGGAAACCCGTGCGGCGCGGCGTGCGGGACGTCCTCGTCCAGGAGCACGGCACGCTCTGCTCCGGCGGCACCGCGAAATCGAGCGGCGTCGTCCGATGCCGCTACGGGGTGCCCTCGACGCACGGACCATCGGCCACGCCGACGCGCAGGCCCTGTGGCCGCACGCCGACCTCGCCGGCTTCGCGGCGTTCGCCTACGAGCCGAGAGGCGGCTACGGCGACGCCTACCAGACCGGGCAGGCGTTCGCGGCCGCCGCCCGGCGGCGCGGCGTGGCCGTCCGGCGGCACGCTCCGGTGAGCGGCATCGCCCCCGGCGCCGGGGGCCATCGGCCCCCGAGTTCGCCGATCCCCCTACACGCAGGCCGGCCAGGTGCGCTGACCACGCCGGGCCGGAGCGCCGGCGCGAGGAGTCGTCAGGTGAGCTTCTTGCCGACGCCGCATACGGAGTCGACGTTCTGGGGGGTGTCGTCGACTTCAGGGAGGTCCGGGCGCCACATGGAGGTGGGGACCACGCCGGGCTCCACGAGTTCCAGACCCTCGAAGTAACGGGCGATCTGGTCGGGGCTCCGCAGGTGGTACGAGCTCGCGGAGTTGGCGTTGTAGGTCTCGATGGCGTGGTTCAGCGTCGGGTTGGTGTCGGTGCCGTCGGCAAGGGCCAGGTAGCTGCCGGCCGGAAGCGCGTCCAGCAGGCGCTTCGCGATTCCCCACGGATCGTCGGAGTCGGGTAGCTGGCCCATGATGCCGAGCAGCGTGAGCCCGATCGGCTGGGAGAAGTCCAGGGTCTTGGACGCCTTCTCCAGGATCAGGTCCGGGTCGCGCACGTCGGCGTCGATGTAGTCGCAGGCCCCCTCTGGGGTGCTCGTCAGGAGAGCTTGGGCGTGCACCAGCACGAGGGGGTCGTTGTCCACGTAGACGATGCGTGAATCGGGTGCCACACGCTGGGCCACCTCGTGGGTGTTGTCGACGGTGGGCAGCCCCGTCCCGATGTCGAGGAACTGCCGGATCCCGGCCTCGCCCGCGAGGAAGCGCACGGAGCGGGCGAGGAAGTAGCGCTGCAGCCTCGCCAGCAGCGCGATGTCGGGGAACGTCTGCTGGATCATCTCGCCGACCGCGCGGTCGGCCGGATAGTGGTCCTTGCCGCCCAGCAGGAATCCCCAGACGCGGGCCGAGTGCGGCCGGTCCGACTGGATCCGGCCGGCGAGCTCGTCCCGGGGGCTGTCGCCGGCGTCCCCGGCGGGGTGATCGCTCATGGCCCTCAGTTTCACACGCCCGGCCGCGCCGGGCGGCCGAGTGGGCGAACCCGCCCGATACGGCCCCGTCCGGTAGGAGCCCGCCCGGACCGGGCAGATCCGGAACGTCGTCGCTCATCCGCAGTTCACAGGCTTGTGCGCGGGGACGGCGGGTACGAGGTGTCCGATCGGGGGGGCGGCATGGGCATGATCGACGGGGTCGGCTGATGGGCGCGGGCGGGCGGTTGTGCCTGGTGACCGGCGCGAGCGGCTACATCGGCGGGCGGCTGGTCCCGGAGCTGCTGGACGCCGGCCACCGGGTGCGGTGCATGGCGCGCTCGGCGCGGCGGCTGCGCGACCATCCGTGGTCCGGGCGGGTGGAGATCGTCGAGGCCGACGCCACCGACCCCGCCGCGACGCGGCGGGCCCTGGACGGGGTGGACGTCGCCTACTACCTGATCCACGCGATCGGCGCCGCGGGCGGCTTCGCCGAGGCGGACCGGCGGGCTGCGCGCACCTTCGCGGACGCGGCGCGGGAGACGGGGGTGGGGCGGCTCGTCTACCTCGGCGGCATGGACCCCGAGGAGGAGTTGTCCCCGCACCTGCGGTCCCGCGCCGAGGTCGGCGAGATCCTGCTCGGCAGCGGGGTCCCGACGGCGTGGCTGCGCGCCGCGGTGATCATCGGCTCGGGGTCGGCGTCGTTCGAGATGCTGCGCTACCTGACCGAGCGGCTGCCGGTGATGGTCACGCCGCAGTGGGTGCGCACGCACATCCAGCCGATCGCCATCCGGGACGTCCTGTACTACCTGGCGGCCGCCGCCGACCTGCCCCCGGACGTGAACCGCGGGTTCGACATCGGCGGACCCGACGTCCTCACCTATGCCGAGATGATGCGGCGCTACGCGGCCGTCGCCGGGCTCAGGCGCCGGATCATCATCCCGGTGCCGGTGCTGAGCCCCCGCTTGTCGAGCCTGTGGGTGGGGGCCATCACGCCCGTTCCCGGCGCTCTCGCGCGGCCGCTGGTGGAGTCGCTGCGCAACGAGGTCGTCCGCCGGGAGCACGACATCGACGAGTACGTGCCGCCGCCCGGCGCGGCGATCGGTTTCGACCTGTCCGTGGCGCTGGCGCTGCGCCGCGTCCGGGAGGCGGACGTCGCCACCCGGTGGTCGTCGGCCAGCACGCCGGGGGCGCCCAGCGACCCGCTGCCGACCGATCCGGACTGGGCGGGCGGCAGCCTCTACACCGACGAGCGCACCTGCCCCGCGAACGCGTCGCCCGAGCGGGTGTGGGAGGTCATCGAGGGGGTCGGCGGGGAGCAGGGC
>NZ_SMKB01000138.1:0-19319 GCF_004348575.1 Actinomadura sp. 7K534 | reverse complement strand
GCGCAGCACAGCGCCTACCCCGTCCCCGGGCCGCCCCCGGCCGCCCATCGGTACCCGCCCGCGCAGGGCCGGCGCACCGATCCGCACGCCAGGCCGCCGGTCAACATCCTCACGATCTACTCCGTCGCGATGGGCGCGATCGGGCCGATCTCGTGCGGGCTGCTGTCCATCCCGGCGATCGTCACCGGGCATATGGGCCTGTCGCGGGCGCGCCGCTCGGGCGAGCGCGGGACGGGCCTCGCGGTGACCGGGATCGTCCTCGGCTGGCTCATGGTCGCGGTCTGGATCCTGATCATCATCGGCCTCCTGCTGCCGGAAGAGCAGTGACCGGAAAACGCGTTGCGGCGGCGGGCCGGGCGATGGCACCGTTGACGGCGTCGGCCCGTCCAAGACGGGCGACACGAGACCCGAGAGGAGGACCGGCCATGGCTCTGGAGCAGTATCGACTCCGACTGCCCTCGGCGTCGCACGCCCGCCCCGGCCGGTATCCCGTCTCCCGCTAGACCCCCGGCCGAGCCGCAGGCGAGTGGCGCCACCTCGCGACGATCACGCGGCTCTACTCCAACGGGCAGAGAGGCCACTCTCAGGAAGTGGATGTTCCGGGTTCGAATCCCGGGGGCCGCACGCATGCCTCCGTAGTCCAACGGCAGAGACGGCAGCATGAGGTGCTGTGCGATGGATCTGGTTGGCCAGGGCTAGCACAGAATCCCTCCGGAGGTACTGGGCGGGCCAACACGGTCCGCAAGTGGGGGCGGCGCCGACGTTCGGAGAGTCGGGCCTGCCTGTAAAGCAGGTGCCTCGCGCTGAGTGGGTTCGAATCCCACCCGCCCCACGGCTTCACCCGGCGAAGTCACGGCCGCACCCGGCGAAGTTCCGGGCCGGCATTGCGGTGCGCGCGTTGCTGAACTAATGTCTGGACACGTGTCCGGCAATGAGCAGCTGACGACCGAGCCCACCCGCCGCCGTCTCACCGACCGGCAGGCCGACACGGTGCGGCGGCTGACCGACGCCGCCGTGGTGGAGGTCGGCGAGACCGGCTACGACGGCCTCACCGTCCGCAACGTCGCCAAACGCGCCGGGGTCGCGCCCGCGACCGCCTACACCTACTTCGCGTCGAAGAACCACCTGATCACCGAGGTGTTCTGGCGGCGGCTCAGCGCGCTGCCGCCGGTGGAGGCCGACGGCACGCTGCACGAGCGCGTGGAGGAGGTCCTCCGCGAGATCGCGCTGCTGGTGTCGGACGAGCCGGAGCTGGCGGCGGCCTGCACCACCGCGCTGCTCGGCACCGACCCCGACGTCCGCGAGCTGCGGGTGCGCATCGGCGTCGCGATCCGCGGCCGGATCCAGGCCGCGCTGCGCGACCACGACGACCCCAAGATCCTCGGCGCGCTCGAGCTGGCCTACACCGGCGCGCTCGTGCACGCGGGCATGGGCTACACGTCCTACGCCCGCGTCGCCGACCGGCTCGCCGAGATGGCGGAGCTCATCCTGCCCGAACCCGCCGAGTGAGGTGACGGCCGTGGCCCCTGCCGCGCAGATCTTCTACAGCCCCTTCGACTACGCCGTCCACGAGGACCCCTACCCCTGCTACGCGCGGCTCCGCGACGAGGCGCCGCTCTACCGCAACGACGAGCTCGGCTTCTGGGCGCTGTCCCGGCACGCGGACGTGTCCGCCGCGTTCCGCGACCACGCGACGTTCTCCAACTCGCACGGCGTCTCGCTGGAGCCGAGCGCGTGGGGGCCGCAGGCGCACCGGACGATGTCGTTCCTCGCTCTCGACCCGCCGCGGCACACCCGGATGCGGGCGTTGGTGTCCAAGGGCTTCACGCCCCGCCGGGTCAAGGAGATGAGCGACGGCATCAGGGCACTCGCCAGGCGCCACCTGGAGCCGGCCCTGGAGAAGCGCGAGTTCGACTTCGTGTCCGACTTCGCCGGGCTGCTGCCCATGGACGTCATCTCCGAGATGATGGGCGTCCCCGAGGCCGACCGGGTGGAGGTGCGCCGGCTCGCCGACCTCGTCGTGCACCGGGAGGAGGGCCTCAACGACGTCCCGCCCGCCGGGATGGACGCGGCGCTCACGCTCGTCGGCTACTACCAGGACATGGTCGCCGAGCGCAGGCGCCGGCCCGCCGACGACCTGACCTCGGCGCTGCTGGACGCCGAGATCGACGGCGACCGGCTCGACGACACAGAGATCATCGCGTTCCTGTTCCTGATGGTGGTCGCGGGCAACGAGACGACGACCAAGCTCCTCGCCAACGCCCTGTACTGGGGCTCGCTGAACCCGGAGCAGGCAGCCAAGCCCTTCGGCGACCCGGGACGGGTGGACGACTGGGTCGAGGAGACGCTGCGCTACGACACGTCCAGCCAGATGCTCGCCAGGCTGGTCACCACGGACATCGAGCTGCACGGGCAGCGGGTCCCCGCGGGCGACCGGATGCTGCTGCTGGTCGGCTCGGCCAACCGCGACCCGCGCGTCTTCGAGGACGCCGACGCCTACGACCTCGACCGCGACACCTCGCAGCTCGTCAGCTTCGGCGGCGGCCGGCACTTCTGCCTGGGCGCCAACCTCGCCCGGCTGGAGGCGCGGATCGCGCTCGGCGAGCTGGTGCGGCGCGTCTCCTCCTTCGAGGTCGACCACGCCGGTGCGGAGCGGGTCCATTCGGTGAACGTCCGCGGCTTCGCGGCGCTGCCGGTTCGCGTGGTCGGCCGGGGGCGGAAGGAGAGCTGAAGGATGCCAAGGTTCGATCCCCACCCCGGGCGGCGCCCGGTCGCGGTGGCGGGCGCGTCGTCCGGGATCGGCGCGGCAACGGCGGCGGCGCTGGCGGCGGCCGGGCACCCGGTCGCGCTCGGCGCGCGGCGCGTGGACAAGTGCGAGGAACTCGCCGCGACCATCCGGGCCGGCGGGGGAGAGGCGTTCGCGCACGCGCTGGACGTCGGCGACGCCGACTCCGTCAAGGCGTTCGCGGCGGCCGCCGAGGACGCGCTCGGCCCGGTCGAGGTCGTCGTGTCCGGCGCCGGCGACCTGTCCGCCGGGCGGCTGCACGAGCTCGGCTCCGCCGAGTTCGTCGCGCAGGTGCAGGTCCACCTCGTCGGAGCGCACCGGCTCGTGTCGCACTTCGTCCCGCAGATGGTGGCGCGCCGCCGCGGCGACATCGTGTTCATCTCCTCCGACACCGTCCCCGCTCCGCGCTCCTGGACCGGCGCCTATGTCGCGGCCAAGAGCGGCGTGGAGGGCATGGCCCGCACCATGCAGATGGAGCTGGAGGGGACGGGGGTGCGGGCGTCGATCGTGCGGCCCGGACCGACCGCGACCGGCATGGGCATGACCTGGGACGCGGAGACCACCGGCGCCGTCCTGGAGGACTGGGTGAAGTGGGGCCACGCCCGCCACCCGTACTTCCTGCGCCCGTCCGACGTCGCCGCCGCCGTGGCCGCGGTCGTCGCGACCCCGCGCGGCGCCCATCTCCGGCTCGTCGAAGTACAGCCCGAAGCCCCCCTGGAGGAATCATGACCGCTTTGGTGGAGCCGCGCGTGGTGTCGGGCGGGCCCGACCACCTGGAGGAGCTGCGCTCGGACCCGATCGGGCTGATGCGGCGCGTCCGCGACGAGTGCGGCGACGTCGGCGAGTTCCGGCTCGCGGGGCGGCGCGTCGTCCTGCTGACCGGCGCCGAGGCCAACGAGTACTTCTTCCGCGCCCCGGACGAGGAGCTCGACCAGGCCGAGGCGTACCCGTTCATGACGCCGATCTTCGGCGAGGGCGTGGTGTTCGACGCCACCCCCGAGCAGCGCCGCGAGGCCCTGCACAACCAGGCGCTCAAGGGCTCCTACATGAAGGGGCACGCCGCGACGATCGCCGCCGAGGTCGACCGGATGGTCGCCGGCTGGGGCGACGAGGGCGAGATCGACCTGCTCGACTTCTTCGCCGAGCTGACCATCTACACCTCGTCGGCCTGCCTGATCGGCCGCAAGTTCCGCGAGCAGCTCGACCGCCGGTTCGCCGACCTGTACCACGACCTCGAACGCGGCACCGACGCGCTCGCCTACGTCGACCCCTACGCCGACATCGAGAGCTTCCGCCGCCGCGACGCGGCCCGCGCGGCGCTCGTCGAGCTGGTCCAGGGCATCATGGACGGCCGCCCGCCGAACCCGCCGAAGGAGGACCGCGACCTCCTCGACGTCCTCATGTCCATCAAGAACGAGGACGGCACGCTCCGGTTCGACGCGGACCAGGTCACCGGCATGTTCATCTCGATGATGTTCGCCGGCCACCACACCACGTCCGGCACCGCCGCGTGGACGCTGATCGAGCTGCTCCGCAACCCGGATGTGCTGGACGGCGTCGTCCGCGAGCTGGACGAGCTGTACGCGGACGGCAGCGAGGTGTCGTTCCAGGCGCTGCGCGCCATCCCGTACCTGGAGTCGGCGATCAAGGAGGCGCTGCGGCTGCACCCGCCGCTGATCCTGCTGCTGCGCGTCGCGCAGTCCGACCAGGAGGTGTGCGGCCACCGCATCCCGGAAGGCACGATGGTCGGCTGCAGCCTCGCCGTCTCCAACCGGATCGAGGGCGACTTCCCCGACCCGGACGCCTTCCGCCCCGAGCGCTACGTCGCCCCGCGCGAGGAGGACGTCCTCAACCGCTGGACGTGGGTGCCGTTCGGCGCGGGACGGCACCGCTGCGTCGGCGCGAACTTCGCGATGATGCAGCTCAAGGCGATCTTCTCGGTGCTGCTGCGGGACTGGGAGTTCGAGCCCGCGCAGCCCCTGGAGACCTACCGCAACGACCACTCGAAGATGGTCGTCCAGCTCGCCCAGCCGTGCGCGGCCCGGTACCGCAGGAGGCGCCGGTGAGGATCGAGGCCGACCTGGACCTGTGCCAGGGGCACGCGATGTGCGAGCTGGAGGCGCCGGACGTCTTCGAGGTCCCACGCAAAGGCAAGGTCCGGATCCTGGACGCCGACCCCCCCGAGGACATGCGCGCCGAAGTGCAGGCCGCCGTCCGCTACTGCCCGACCCAGGCCCTCAAACTGCTGGAGACGTGATGCCCTCATTCCCCCGTGAAGAACTCGACGCGATGGTGGAGCACTGGCTGGAGGAGAACCGGCGCTGCGAGGCGGCCGGCGACTGGCGCCCCCTCGCCGACCTCTACACCGAGGACGCCACCTACGGCTGGAACGTCGGCCCCAAGCAGGACTTCATGGCCGTCGGCCGCGACGAGATCCGCGACATCGCCCTCGGCCAGGAGATGGGCGGGCTGGACGGCTGGATCTACCCGTACCAGAGCATCCTGGTCGACGAGCACAAGGGCGAGGTCGTCGGCTTCTGGAAGCAGATCGCCGACGCCAAGCGCCCGGACGGGACGCCGTACGAGGTGCTCGGCATCGGCGGCTCGTGGTTCCGGTACGCCGGGAACCGGCAGTGGTCGTGGCAGCGCGACTGGTTCGACCTCGGCAACGTCACGGCGGTGTTCGTCGAGATGATGAAGGCCGACGTGCTGTCGGACGGGATGAAGCGGCGCCTGGACCGGGCGGCGTCCCGCGAGCCGGTCCCCGGCTACTACCGGCGGGGGGAGAGCCCGGTCCCGATCTGGTGATCAGATCTGACCCTCGGGCTTCGCCGGGATCGTCGCCTTGATCGCCGGGCCCAGCTCGATGAGGACGTCCCCGGCCGGGTTGTACTTGGGCGGGACGGTCACCTCGACGTAGGCCTGCCGCGCGACCGCGGTGAAGGTGACCGGGCGGTCGGCGGGGTACCCGAACCAGTCGATCCCGTTGATCGTCACCAGCTCCGACGTGGGCCGCAGCGAGGCGGGCCGCGGCACGCCGCAGCGCAGCGCGATCGCGGGCGACCCCCAGGCGGCGGTCAGCGGGGACTCGGGGGAGGTGTCGCGGCGCTCCTGCCCGTGCACGCTCGCGGGCAGCCGCAGCCCCTCGCACAGCCGCTGCGTGGCCGCGTCGGGCTCCGGCACGGGAACCTGCACGGCCCCGCCGCCGCAGGCGGCGGCCACCAGCGCCAGCCCCGCGACCAGGAGCGGCTTCGGGCTAGATGTGAACAATCGGGCAGGTGAGGGTGCGGGTGATGCCTTCGACCGCCTGGATCTGCGCGACGACGAGCTTGCCCAGCTCGTCGACATTGCGCGCCTCCGCCCGGACGATCACGTCGTACGGCCCCGTGACGTCCTCCGCCAGCGTCACACCGGATATGCCGGAGATGTGATTCGCCACGTCGGCTGCCTTGCCGACTTCGGTCTGGATGAGGATGTAGGCCTGCACCATCACGTCCTCCCCGGTCGGAGAATTGGCCGTCGGACGGTTCACCGTATCGTGTTACGCGCCGCGGCGGGCGGCCGGGGGAGCGCGTGCCGGGATCGGGCCGCACGCGACCGCGCGAACGGGGGAACCGGCGGAAAATGGGCACCATCGGCGACCTGGGCGAGTTCGGACTGATCGCCCGGCTGACCCGGCGGCTGCCGCCGGGTCCCTCGGTGCCGCTCGGCCCCGGCGACGACGCGGCCGTGGTCGCCGCGCCGGACGGCCGCGTCGTCGCCACCACCGATCTCCTCGTGGAGGGCAGGCACTTCCGCCGCGACTGGTCGGGCCCCTACGACATCGGCCGCAAGGCCGCCGCGCAGAACCTCGCCGACGTCGTCGCCATGGGCGCCCGGCCCACGGCGCTGCTCGTCGGGTTCGCCGCCCCGCCCTCGACCGACGCGGAATGGGCCGAGCGGCTCTACGACGGTCTCGCCGACGAGTGCCGCGCGGCCGGTGCGTCCGTCGCGGGCGGCGACGTCGTCGGCGCCCCCGAGATCACCCTCGCCGTCACCGCGCTCGGCGACCTGGGCGGCGGGGCGCCGCTCACCCGGTCCGGGGCGCGGCCCGGCGATGTCGTCGCCGTCCGGGGGCGGCTCGGCCACGCCGCCGCCGGGCTGGCCCTCCTCATCGCCGGGCGGGAGGGGCCCGCCGAGCTGATCGCGGCCCACCGGCGTCCCGAACCCCCGTACGCGGCGGGCGAGGAGGCGCGTGCGCACGGCGCGACCGCGCTACTGGACGTGAGCGACGGGCTCGTCCAGGACCTCGGGCACATCGCCGCCGCGAGCGGCGTCCGGATCGACATCGACTCCGCGGCCGTGCCCGTCCCGGACGTCCTCGGGCCGGACGGCCTCCGGCACGCCCTCACCGGTGGTGAAGATCACGCGTTCGCCGGATCGTTCCCGCCGGACGCCCGTCTGCCAGCGACCTGGAAGCGGATCGGGGTCGTCGCCGAAGGATCGGGAGTGCACGTCGACGGCCGCGAACCGCCCGCCGGCGGCTGGGACCACTTCCGGGCCTGAACGCGCCGGGCACGCAGCGCGTACAGCCGTAAGCGTTGCCGGATCCTGTAGGCATGGTTGGTACGGGTTTGGTATACATCCTGTGATCGAAGAGGGATGGGATGGGACGACACAGCAAGGTTGGGCCACCGGAGGACGACCCCCTACGGGGCGCCCGAGGCTCCCGGGTCCGACCCTACGGAGCTCCGTCCGGCCCGCCCCACGAGTCCGGTCCGCCCTACGACGCTTACTCCGGGCCGACCGACGACCGGGTCTACGTGTCGCCGCACGACCGCATCTCCACCGGTCCTCCGCCCGGAGCGGAACGCCAGAACGGACCGCCGCCCCGCCGGCTGTTCGAGCCGCTCCCCGGCGACTACCCGGGTGACTTCCCGGGCGCTCCCGCCAATCCCTACCCCGCCGCCGCACCCGAACGGCCTCCCGATCCGCTCGACCTCGAGCCCGGCGGCGGCCGCCGGTGGCTCAAGTTCCTGTCGGTGCTCCCGGTCCCGCTGATGCCGATCCTCGCGCTGGTCGTCGCCGTCGGGGTCGTCTCCTACGCGCTGAGCACCCAGCAGATATCCCTCAACTTCGCGGGCGGCGCGCCGAGCAACACGCAGACCGACCAGCGCGACAACCAGATCACCCAGCGCGGCCCGGACGAGCGCGCCAGCCGCGGCGCCGAGCGCTCCGACGGCCTCCTCATCGCCTTCCGGGTCGCGTCCCGGACCCCCGACGGCTTCAAGGCCACCGCCACGATCGCCAACCAGGGCCCCCGGCCCGTGGACCAGTGGGCGCTGGCGTTCCAGATCCCGACCGCCTCGGTCACCGCCGTCAGCGGCGCCACCGCCGTCCGGACCGGCGCCACCCCGTTCCTGCGGGGCCGCACGGTCATCGCGCCCGGTGAGCGGGTCCGGATCGTCTTCACCGCGCGGGGGACCGCCGCCAAGCCGTCCTCGTGCGTCCTGAACGGCAGGCCCTGCGCGCTCGTCTGAGCCCGGCCGCCGACTAGATCGCATAACCCGGCAGACCGCCATAAAGTGGGCGGCATGACGACCATCCCGTCCCTCGCGCAGGCGCCTCCCCTCGTGCTCACCGTCGCGGGCTCCGACTCCGGCGGCGGCGCCGGGATCCAGGCGGACCTGAAGACCATGCTCGCCCTCGGCGTCCACGGGATGAGCGTCGTCGCCGCCGTCACCGCGCAGAACTCGCTCGGAGTCCAGGGCTACTGGGAGCTGCCGCCGGAGGCGGTGCGCGCCCAGCTCGACTCCGTGCTGTCCGACATCGGCGTCCACGCGATCAAGACGGGGATGCTCGCGTCGACGGTGCTGGTCGAGACCGTCGCGGAGGCGCTCGCCGCCACCGACGCGCCCGCCGTCGTCGATCCCGTGGGGGTGTCCAAGCACGGCGACTCGCTGCTGGCGCCGGACGCCGTGCACGCCGTCCGCTCGGCACTGCTGCCGGTCGCGACCGTCGTGACCCCCAACCTCTTCGAGGTCGAGCAGCTCACCGGCGTCAAGGTGGTGGACGAGGCGGGCATGCGCGAGGCCGCCGAGGCCGTCAAGGCGCTCGGCCCGCGCTGGGTCCTGATCAAGGGCGGCCACCTGCCGGGCGAGCCCGCCGACCTGCTCTTCGACGGGGAGCACGAGCACCGCTTCACCGCGCCCCGCCACGACAACCGGCACACCCACGGCACCGGCTGCACGCTGGCGTCCGCCATCGCGTCCCACCTGGCCATGGGCGAGGACGTCCCCGCCGCGGTGGCGAAGTCCAAGGAGTACGTGACGGGCGCGATCGCGGCGGGCTTCCCCCTCGGCTCCGGCATCGGCCCCGTCGACCACGCCTGGCGCCACCGCTGAGCACGCGGGCCCGGGAACGCGAAAGCCGGCTCATCGGGTGGGCCGATGAGCCGGCCGAGGCCGTCCGGGATCAGGTCAGACGGTCGGCTTGACGACCTTGCCGGCCTTGATGCAGGACGTGCAGGCGTTGATCCGCTTGGTGCTGCCGTTCACGACGGCGCGCACGCGCTGGATGTTGGGGTTCCAGCGGCGCGGGGTGCGGCGGTGCGAGTGGGAGACGCGCATGCCGAAACCGGGTCCCTTGCCGCAGACGTCGCAGACGGAAGCCACGGGAAACTCCAAGTGGTGTCGATGCTCTGGACCGGAGCGACGCCCCGATGCCACCGACGGCGGCCGGACATCACGGGTGCTCACTGAGGGCGCCTCGGACGAGGCGCGAGGATCAGAGTAGCCGACGCCGCGCCGGGTACGCGAATCGCCTCGCGGCCCGTCCGGCTTCCCGGGACGGCACGAGCACGGTACAGAAGAGGACGAGACGGCGAGAGGGGCGGGTCCGTGGGCGAGGTCCTCGACGGGGTGGCGGTGCTGCGCTGGTGCAGGCTCACGGCGGAGGCGCTGGGGCGCGCGAGAGCGGAGATCGACGCGCTCAACGTGTTCCCCGTCCCGGACGGGGACACCGGCACGAACCTGTACCTGACCGTGATCGCGGCGGCGGACGCGCTGGACGAGCTCCCCGCCGGCGGGCCGCCGGACGCCGCGCGGATCTGGCGCGCGCTCGCGCAGGGGGCGCTGCTCGGCGCGCGGGGCAACTCGGGCGTGATCCTCAGCCAGGTGTTCCGCGGGCTCGCCGACGTCCTCGGCCCGCTGGAGGGGCCGCCGGACGGCACCGCGTTCGCGGGGGCCCTGGCCCACGCGTCGGGCCTGGCCCGCGAGGCGGTGGAGCGGCCGGTCGAGGGCACGATCCTGAGCGTCCTCGCCGCCGCGGCCGCGGCGTGCGGCGCGGAATCGTCCGGAACCGGACTCGCCGTGGTGACGCGGGCCGCCGCCGCGGGCGCCCGGCAGGCGCTCGGCCGCACCACGGGGCAGCTCGACGTGCTGGCGCGGAGCGGGGTCGTGGACGCGGGCGCGGCCGGGCTCTGCGTGGTCCTCGACGTCCTCGCGGCCGTGGTCACCGAGGAGTACCCGGAGCGGTACGAGGTCCCCCCGCGCGCGGCGCCTCCCCGTACGGCGGGGGCACCGCCCGCCGAGGAGCACCCCGGGCCGCAGGGACCCGGCTACGAGGTCATGTACCTGCTCGACGCGCCGGACGAGGCGGTCCACGTCCTCCGCGAGCGGCTGGACGGCCTCGGGGACTCGCTCGTCGTGGTGGGCGGCGACGGCCTGTGGAACGTCCACGTCCACGTGGACGACGCCGGCGCGGCCATCGAGGCGGGCATGGCCGCGGGCCGCCCGCACCGCATCCGCGTCACCTACCTCGACGCCGGGGACCGGCCGCACGCGCCGCACACCGGGCGCGCGGTGATCGCCGTCACCGCCGCCGGCGGGCTCGCCGCGCTGTTCGAGGAGTGCGGCGCGCGGGTCGTCCGGCGGGAGAGCGGCACGGTGCCGCCGCTTGCCGTGCTGGCGGACGCGATCCTCGCGGCGGGCGACGAGGTGGCCGTCCTACCCAACGAGCCCGAGGTCCTCGCCCTCGCCGAGGCCGCCGCAGAGCGCGCGCGGGACAGCGGCGCCAGGATCGCGGTCGTGCCGACGAAGGCGTCCGTCCAGGGGATGGCGGCGCTCGCCGTGCACGACCCGCTGCGCCGCTTCGGCGAGGACGTCATCGAGATGACCCGCGCCGCCGGCGCCACCCGCTTCGGCCACCTGGAGGTCGCGGAGCAGGAGGCGGTCACGAGCGTCGGGCTGTGCCGGCCCGGCGACGTGCTCGGCCTGATCGAGGGCGACGTCGTCACGATCGGCGCGGACATCGCCGAGGTCGCCCGGCACCTCGTGAACCGGATGCTGTCCGGCGGCGGAGAACTCGTCACGCTGATCGCCGGCGTGCACGCGCCGCCCGCCCTCACCGGCGCGCTCGAAGACCATCTGCGCGGCGACCATCCCGACGTGGAGGTCGGCGTGTACGACGGGGGCCAGGAGCGGTACCCGCTCCTCATCGGCGTCGAGTGATTCCCGTCCCCGCCATGGGCTAGAAAAGACTGCGTGGCGAATCTCGACGAGCCGTTGAGCAAGGTCCTGGGCGACAAGACGGCCAACGCGCTGAAGAAGGGCCTCGACCTGCACACGGTCGGCGACCTCCTGCACCACTATCCGCGCCGCTACGCGCACCGCGGGGAGCTCACCCAGCTCAGCGGCCTGCAGGACGGCGAGCACGTCACGGTCATGGCGGAGGTCGTGAAGGTCCAGGGCCGCAGCCTCACCCGCAGCCCCGGCTACGTCCTGGAGATCACCGTCACCGACGGGACCGGGCAGCTGAAGCTGAGCTTCTTCGGCCGCAAGGGCTCCTACCGGGCCGAGAAGGAGCTGTCGCCCGGCACCCGCGGCCTGTTCGCCGGGAAGATCAGCACCTACCGGCCCCGCAGCGGCAAGGAGGTGCGGCAGCTCACCCACCCGCAGTACAAGGTCGTCGCGGAGAAGGGCGCCGAGGAGGCCGCCCAGGAGTGGGCCGACGAGATCATCCCGATCTACCCGTCCACCAAGGCGCTGCCCATCGAGACGATCGGCACGTCCGTCGGCACCGTCCTCGACCAGCTGACCCTGCCCGCGGACCCGATGCCCGGTGCGCTGCTCGGCCGCCGCCGCCTCACCGGCCTGCGCGAGGCGTACGAGGGCATCCACCGCCCCCGCACCTGGGACGAGCTGGGCAAGGCCCGTGCCCGCCTCAAGTGGGACGAGGCGTTCGTCGTCCAGGTCGCTCTGGCCCAGCGCCGCCTCGCCGCCGCCGCGCTCCCCGCGACGCCGCGCCCGCCCTCCTTCGGCGGCCTCCAGGCGGAGTTCGACGCGCGCCTGCCCTTCGAACTCACCGAGGGCCAGCGCCAGGTGGGCGACGAGATAGCCGCCGACCTGGCGCGGGAGCACCCGATGCACCGCCTCCTCCAAGGCGACGTCGGCGCGGGGAAGACCGTGGTCGCGCTGCGGGCGATGCTGCAGGTGGTCGACAACGGCGGGCAGGCGGCGCTGCTCGCGCCCACCGAGGTGCTCGCCCAGCAGCACTACCGGTCGATCACCGGCATGCTCGGCGACCTGGCGGAGGCCGGGCGGATCGGGGGAGCGGAGAACGCGACCCGGGTCGCGCTGCTCACCGGTTCGCAGGGCGCCAAGGCGCGCAAGGAGGCCCTGCTGGACGCGGCGTCCGGCGCCGCCGGGATCGTCGTCGGCACCCACGCGCTCCTCCAGGAGAGCGTCCAGTTCGCGGATCTCGGGCTCGTGGTCGTGGACGAGCAGCACCGCTTCGGCGTCGAGCAGCGGGACGCGCTGCGCGAGAAGACCGGCGGCGGCCGCCCGCACGTCCTGGTCATGACGGCGACCCCGATCCCGCGCACGGTCGCGATGACGGTCTTCGGCGACCTGGAGACCTCGGTCCTCGGGCAGCTTCCGGCGGGCCGGTCGGAGATCCGGACCCACGTGGTCCCGCCGGAGAAGCCCGCGTTCCTCGCCCGGACGTGGGAGCGCATCAAGGAGGAGGCCGCCCAGGGACGCCAGGTCTACATCGTCTGCCCGCGCATCGGCGAGAAGGAGGGCGACGAGGGCGACGCGATGGACACGGGCGACGCCGACGACTCCGGCCGCCGCTCCCCGCTCGGGATCACGGAGGTGCTGCCCAAGCTGGAGGAGCTGCTCGCCGGCCTGCGCATCGGCGTCCTGCACGGCAAGCTGCATCCCGACGAGAAGGACGCGGTCATGCGCCGCTTCACCGCCCGGGAGCTGGACGTCCTGCTCGCCACCACGGTCATCGAGGTCGGCGTGGACGTCCCCAACGCCACCGTGATGGTGATCATGGACGCGGACCGGTTCGGCGTCTCGCAGCTCCACCAGCTGCGCGGCCGCGTCGGACGCGGCTCCCTGCACGGCCTGTGCCTGCTCGTCACCGACGCCGAGCCCGGCAGCAAGGCCCGGGAGCGGCTCGACGCCGTCGCGTCCACGACCGACGGCTTCAAGCTGTCCCGCCTCGACCTGGAGCAGCGCCGCGAGGGCGACGTGCTGGGCGCCGCGCAGGCCGGCCGGACCTCCAGCCTCCGGCTGCTGACCCTCCACCGCGACGAGGACGTCATCCGCGACGCCCGCGAGGAGGCCACGGCACTGGTCGAAGCCGACCCGGACCTGGCGGACCACCCCGGCCTGGCCACCGTCCTCGCGTCCCTCCTGGACGAGGACCGCGCCGACTTCCTCGAAAAGACCTGACCCACTCGGCCCCCGCGCCGCCGGTGGCCGTGCACCGGCAGGCGTGCGCGGCCGCGCCGGGACGCCGGGATACTGGGGGACATGACGAGGGTCATCGCGGGGATCGCGGGAGGGCGGCGGCTCGCCGTCCCGCCCGGACGGGACACACGGCCCACCGGCGACCGCGCCAGGGAGGGCCTGTTCGCCACGGTCCTCGCCCTCCTCGGCCCGCTGGACGGCCTGCGCGTCGCCGACCTGTACGCGGGGTCCGGGGCGGTCGGGCTGGAGGCGCTCTCCCGGGGCGCCGCCCACGCGCTGCTCGTCGAGTCGCATCCGCGCGCGATGCGGGTGATCCGGCAGAACGCCGGGGCGCTCGGGCTGCCCGGCGCCGTCCCGTGCCCGGAGAAGGTGGAGCGGCTCGTCCGCACGCCGCCGGACGAGCCCTACGACTGGATCTTCGCCGACCCGCCGTACCCGCTGCCGGACGCGTCCGTCACCGCCCTGCTGGAGGACCTCCGCGACCACGGATGGGCCGCGCCCGACGCGCTGGTCGTCGTGGAGCGCGCCGCGCGCGGCCCGGCGCTGCGCTGGCCGGACGGCTTCGAGGCCGAGCGGGACCGCCGCTACGGCGAGGCGATGTTCTGGTACGGCCGCGCGACCGGCCGTTGAGTTCACGGCGGTTCGGGTAGGAGGACGCGCATGAGGCCCGGGATCGACCGTGCGTTGACCCGTACCTGGGTCGTCACCTTGGTGCTGGTCGCCGCGCTCATGGCGAACATCACCTACGTGCAGGGGTTCCAGGCCGAGGAACTGCGGGACTCCGCGCTCAACTCCCGCCGCCTGGACGACCGCTTCAAGGTCGACCGCGGGCCGATCGTGGCGGACGGCGTCCGGCTCGCCTGGTCGGAGAAGGCCGGCGACGAGCGCTACCGGCGCCGCTACCGGGAAGGGCCGGTGTTCGCGCCGGTCACCGGCTACTTCTCCGTCTTCTCCCAGACCGGGCTGGAGGAGGCCGCGAACCACTTCCTCGACGGGACCGACGACCGGCTCGCGACCGCCGACATCATCGACAAGATCCTCGGCAAGAAGGTGCCGGGCGGGACGGTCGAGGCCACCGTCGACGTCCGGGCGCAGCGCGTCGCGTACGAGGCGCTCAGCGCAGCCGGAGCCCGGCGGGCGGCCGCCGTCGTCCTCGACGCCGACACCGGCGCGATCCGGGTGCTGGCGTCCACGCCGACCTACGACCCGAACGAGGTGTCCACCCTCGACGGGGAGCGGGCGACGGCGGCGTTCGAGCGGCTCAACGCCCAGCCGCTCAAACCGCTGCTCGACAAGGCCGCGAAGGAGCTGTTCCCGCCCGGCTCCACGTTCAAGGCCGTGGTCGCGGCGGCCGCCCTGGAGGCCGGGGCGACCGCGGACACCGGGGTCACGGCGGGCCGGAGCTACCGGCCGCCCGGCGCCGGGCAGGCGATCAACAACGACGAGGCCGACATCGGCGGATCGTGCGACCGCGCCCGCATCCCGCTCATCGAGGCGTTCGCGCAGTCGTGCAACACCACGTTCGCTTACATGGGCGCTGAGGAGCCGGGGAACGGCGCCGTCCACGAGAAGGCCGCCGCCTTCGGGTTCGGCGACCGCATCGAGTACGCGGACGGCGTGCTGAGCGCCGCCTCGTCCTTCCCCGAGACGGGCGAGGCGGCGCTCAGCGCGCTCGGCTCCATCGGCCAGGGCAGCACGGTCGCCACGCCGCTGCAGATGGCCATGGTCGCCGCCGCGGCGATCAACGACGGGGTGGTCATGCGGCCCCGGCTGATCGAGGAGTTCCGCGCCCCCGGCGGCCGGGCGGTGGACGACGTCTCGCCCCGCCGGATGTCCCGGGCGCTGAGCTCCGAGCAGGCCGCCCAGATGCGGGACATGATGGAGGCCGTGGTCCAGAGGGGCACGGGCAAGTCCTTGCGGGGCACGTCCATCCTGGGCGGCAAGACAGGGACCGCCGACGTCGAGGGCGCCTCCTACAACGAGCGCTGGTTCATAGGCTTCGGCCCCCGCGAGAACCCCGAGTACGCCGTGGCGGTTCTGACCGAGGCCCCCGGCTACGGCATCGAGTCCGGCCCCATCGCCGCCCGGATCGTCGCCGCCCTCAGCCGCGAGTAGGCCCGCCGGTGCGCCGCGCCCGGATCCGCACCCCGGATCCGCCCGCCCGCGGCGCTTCGCGAGGCTCGGGCGAGCCCGGGTGAAAGCAGGCCGAATACGATTTGGTACGTTCGCGCCGCAGGTCAGAAACCGGGACCGAAGGGGTTCGCACCGTGCGCCGTGTCGTCTGTCCGGGATCGTTCGACCCCGTCACCAACGGGCATCTCGACATCATCAGCCGCGCCTCCCGTCTCTACGACGAGGTGGTCGTCGCCGTGCTGATCAACAAGAACAAGAAGAGCCTGTTCACCGTCGAGGAACGGGCCGGCATGATCTCCGAGGTCACCAAGGAGTACGGCAACGTCCGGGTGGACACCTTCTACGGGCTCACCGTCGACTACTGCAAAGAGCAGGACATCCCGGTCATCGTGCGCGGGCTCCGGGCCGTCAGCGACTACGAGTACGAGCTGCAGATGGCCCAGATGAACCACCGGATAGCCGGTGTCGAGACGCTCTTCATGGCGACGAACCCGGAGTACGCGTTCCTCTCGTCAAGCCTGATGAAAGAAGTCGTGAAGTTCGGCGGCGACGCCTCCGGCCTCGTCCCGGACCTCGTGCACGACCGGCTGGTGGAACGCCTCCGGGGGGAGTGAGGGCCCGGCCCTGGCGAGGCGGCCGCGAGTTGGGGGCACTGCCGAAGCTTCGGTATCCTGTGACATCGGCCATCGACAGCCGCCGACTCTCCCATGCCTCACGAAAGCAGGAATCCACTGACTCGCCGCGACCCCAACGCCCCGCTCGTGCTCGACACCCGGGCGCTGGGCAGGCAACCCGGGTCGTCGCGGGAGGAGCACCTGTCCGTGCCGGCACCGGAGAACTTCGGCGTCGAGATGGTGGGCGTCCCCGAGGGCGCCGCGATCGAGCTGGACCTCCGGCTCGAAGCGGTACTCGAGGGGGTGCTGGTCACCGGTACGGCGACGGTCCCCCTCCGGGGGGAGTGCTCCCGCTGCCTCGACCCGATCGCCTCGACCTTCGAGGCGGACTTCCAGGAACTGTTCGTCTACGGCGACACCCGCTCCGGCGGGAACGCCGACGACGAGGAGCTCCGCCTCGAGGGCGACCTGATCGACCTCGAGCCCGTCCTGCGGGACGCGGTGGTGCTCGCGCTGCCGCTCTCCCCGCTGTGCCGGGAGGACTGTCCGGGCCTGTGCCCGGACTGCGGTGTACGGCTGGCGGACGCCGAGCCGGGCCACCGCCACGCGGCCGCCGACCCCCGGTGGGCGGCGCTGCAGGATCTCGCCGGCGACCTGGCGCCGGCTCCCCCCGGCCGGGGGGACGGGAGCTCAGGCCCCCGTGGTTCATCCGACCGACGAGAAGGAAAGCAGGAGGGCTGACGTGGCCGTCCCCAAGCGGAAGAAGTCGCGCAGCAACACGCGGCACCGGCGTGCGCAGTGGAAGGCCACCGCGCCGAACCTGGTCGAGTGCCCGACGTGCCGCGACCCCAAGCTGCCCCACACCGCGTGCGCGACGTGCGGCACCTACAACCGGCGGCAGGTCATCACTCCGTCGTCCTGAGGTCTTCTCGCATCCCGGGGGGCGGATCCGCGCGGACGGCGCGGCCCGCCCCCTGCGGTGCGGCAGGACCGGCACCCCGACCACCCCGGCGCGAGACGTCGGCGTGGTGACCGGCGCGGAGAGCGCGCCCGGAGCCGTGGTGCACGCCGGGATCACCGACCGGCGCGCACCTCGTCTTCGCGGACCTTCCCTCGCCGAGCGTCCTCGCCGTCCCGGCCGACCGGCCGCGCGCCACAGACGCGACCGCGCCCTGCGCGGTGCACGGCCTGCGAGGAGGGCCCTGTGAGCGGCAAGAAGAGCGACCCCGCGCCGGACCGCGCGGAACTGACCGGCGCGCTCGGCGTGGACGTCGACGCCGAACTGCTCGAACGCGCACTGACCCACCGTTCCTACGCCTACGAGAACGGCGGGCTCCCCACCAACGAGCGCCTGGAGTTCCTCGGCGACTCGGTGCTGGGGCTCGTCGTCACCGACACCCTGTTCCGGGGCCACCCCGACCTGCCCGAGGGGCAGCTGGCCAAGCTGCGCGCCGCCGTGGTCAACATGCGGGCCCTCGCGGGCGTCGCGCGGGGCCTCGGCGTCGGCGCGCACATCCGCCTCGGCCGCGGCGAGGAGGGGACCGGCGGCCGCGACAAGGCGTCGATACTCGCCGACACCCTGGAGGCGCTGATCGGCGCGGTCTACCTGGACCGCGGCCTGGACGAGGCGTCCGCCCTGGTGCACCGGCTCTTCGACCCGCTCATCGACCGATCGGCGGGTCTCGGCGCCGGGCTGGACTGGAAGACCTCGCTTCAGGAGCTCACCGCGGTGGAGGAGCTCGGCGTCCCCGAGTACCACGTCTCCGAGAGCGGCCCCGACCACCAGAAGACGTTCCGCGCCACGGTCCGCGTCGGCGGGACGACCTACGGGTCGGGTGAGGGCCGCAGCAAGAAGGAGGCCGAGCAGAACGCGGCCGAGGCCGGCTGGAACGAGATCCGCCGGATCGTCGTGGAGCGCGAGGCCGCCGCGCAGGGCGAGCAGGCCAGGGAGGCCGGACAGGCGGCCCAGACCGGTGCCTGAGCTTCCCGAGGTCGAGGTCGTCCGGCGCGGCCTGGAGAGCTGGACGGCGGGCCGCACGATCGCGTCCGCCGAGGTGCTGCACCCCCGGTCGGTGCGCCGCCACGCGCCCGGCCCCGCCGACTTCGCCGGGCGCCTCGCCGGGCGCACCGTCCACCCGCCGCGGCGCCGCGGCAAGTACCTGTGGCTGCCGCTGAGCACGCCCGACGGCCCGGCGGGCGAGGCGGGCGAGCCGGGCGAGGCGCTGCTGGCCCACCTCGGGATGAGCGGCCAGCTGCTCGTCGGCGAGCCGGACCGGGAGCGCGAGAAGCACCTGCGGGTGCGGATCGCCTTCGCCGACGGCGGGCGCGACCTGCGCTTCGTCGACCAGCGGACGTTCGGGCACCTCCTGGTCACCGACCTGGTCCCCGACGCGGTCGGCGGTGAGAAGGGCCCCGGGCTCGTCCCGGCGCCGATCGTGCACATCGCCGCGGACCCGCTGGAGGACGCCTTCGACGCCGAGGCGTTCTTCCGCGCCCTCCGCCGCCGCAAGACCGGCATCAAGCGGGCGCTGCTCGACCAGTCGCTGATCAGCGGGGTCGGCAACATCTACGCCGACGAGGCGCTGTGGCGGGCCAGGCTGCACTGGGGGCGGCCGACCGAAACGATGACCCGGGCGGAGGCCGCGCGCGTCCTGGAGGGCGCACAGGAGGTCATGGAGGCCGCCCTGGCCGTCGGGGGGACCTCGTTCGACAGCCTCTACGTCGACGTGAACGGCGACAGCGGCTACTTCGAGCGGTCGCTGGACGCCTACGGGCGGCGCGACGAGCCGTGCCGCCGCTGCGGCACCCCGATCCGCCGGGACGAGTTCATGAACCGCTCCTCCTACAGCTGCCCCGTATGCCAGCCGCGTCCACGCCGCATGCGCTGACCGCGGGCGGGCTCACCTCCGGCGACTCCGTCCGCCGGTCGGATGACGCGCCGGCCCCCGCTGCGGTTACGTTTGAGCACGCTTGGTGACCACGATCGAGGAGGGGCCGATGGGGACCGGGGACGATGAGACCACGCGGCTGACGGCCTGGGTGCGGGGG